>JAKLHP010000065.1 GCA_022710085.1 Patescibacteria group bacterium
GTTTTTATCACAAAAAGACTCGAAGTTTTTTTTGAGTTCCGATTTGCAGACGTCTGAAATATCAAAAGAAGCAAAAGCGTCAGGAGCTTGAAAAAATAAGACCGACAGAAAAAATACTGAAAGCGTCAACTTTCCGATTATTTTTTCCTTTTCCATTTATTTTTTAATATTAAATATTTACAAATAATTTTATTAATAAATATCCAAAACAAACCGAGAATAATCAAATTATACCACACCACAAAAGCAGTGCAACCGCAACCAATCATCTTCCGATTTTCCAGGAAAAAAATTACACCCGCATGCTGGTATGCGGGTGTAAAAATATTCTGAGATTTGATTTTATTTTTTATTTGTTAAATTTTGCAAGCTTATTGAAGACAATTGAAAATTCAAAGTAAAAATAAGGCTTTTATATTTTAGACCTTAGGTAATTATAAAACTCTTCATTTCCCCCGCTTCGGGTTGTGTACTTTTCCAAGGCCTTTTGGCGAGCCCTGAGACTCATTGTGGAACGCAGTTCTGGGCTCAAAATCAGCTTTTCCAGCTTGTTTTTCCATTCGATGGTATCGTTGGCCACAAATCCGTCAAAACCGTCAGAAATAGCTTCTTTAAAGGTCTGCGTAGCACTTGCAACAGTCGGAACACCAACTATTCCGGCCTCAAAAAACTTAAGTTCGGACTTGGCTTCGCAGAAAGGATCTCCGACTTCCAAGGGAGCCAGATTTATATCAATTTTTGAAACATTCTCAAAATGTTCGTTCCTCGGAACATAAGGAAGCTGTTTTATCCGACCGGCAAATTTATTAAGCTTACTCTCGATATCCAGAGGCCCGACCAGAAATAACTCGATATTTGAATATTTTTCAATAATTTCCATCAATGCATCAGTGATGCTCGCAAAGTCCTTGTTATGGGAAATCGTTCCGGAAAAATAACCCAGTTTTACAGATTTCGCGGATTCTTCGGTTTTTTTAGCCTTCAATTCGATTATTTTTTCCGCTATCTCAACATCGCTTCGGGAAAGCTTATTTGGAACAACAAAAACTTTTTTTCCATATTCCCTTAACTTTTCAGCAAGGTATTGCGTAGTTGTCGTGCAGACTCTGACATACGGATCTTTCAGGATTTCCTCTCCGATTCCCTTCTCAAACTGCTTCCTTTCCAGCGCATTTACGTTTTTTGCATAATCCAGATTATCAAAATATTTTGAATCAAAAATCAGATCGTCGGTCTCGAAGATAATCTCTTTGTTTTGCGCTTTGATCTTTTTAATCAGTTTTTCAATTCTCGGAGTAAAAATAGCCCGATGAAAAATAAAGACTTTGAATTTATCTGCATAGCCAGTCAGAAAAGGATTGTTCTGAATCGTAACGGAACATTTAAAACCGTTATTTTCCAGCTCTTCGCTATAATGGCAAGTGCGAAAAAGTGCGCTGTCACCCACTCCTCCGGTAATAAACAAGACATCGCCACTCCCGACCGCTCTGAAAAGCGAGAAAAAATAACTCAGGACTCTTTTCCCGCCATTAAAAATTCCGTCTCTTTGCAGAACTTTTATCGCTTTTCCTAATTTTATCAAAAATAATTTCATTCTATTGAAATTCAAATTTAAGATCCTTGATCATCGTTTGTTCCTGGACAAATTCCTCCCCATCTTTTTTCACAGTAATTTTAACAGGAACATCTCCCACTCCGGACTGTTTTTGAATCAGCATCCGGTATTCATCTTTGGAAATAGTATCCGGTAGTTCATATTTTATCATTATATTGGTTTCTCCTCCAATCAAGACATGGAGTGTGGATCCGAAATATGTTTTTCCCAGTTCATTATTGGTAATCGGAGTGCTAATCATTTTTCTTTCCAAAAACTTCGCTCCTTGCGGAACATAAATCCGAAGATAGGAATGATAATCGCTGGTTCTCCAATCTCCGTAGGGAGCAGTATTTTTGTAATTCATGTTCAGAGTCGCAACCGGCTTTTCTCCGTTAAAATCAATCTCATAATTGATGCTTCTTTTTATATAATAATCGGTCTTAAGTGCTCCCATATTAGCATCGACAGCCATCAGATAGTCTCCTCCCCAATCAGTCGCCACTTTTCCATCCCAATAAACGCTTGAAACCAAAGACTGGAGATTGGAATCACTAAAATTCATCTGAATATTTTTATTTCGAAGCTCTTTGTGGGCAAGTTCGACGATCTTGGAAATATTTCCAACCTGGAAAAGTCTTTCAATCACGATTGGCGTCATCGTTTTCATGATCGCTTTCCGATTCTGGGTATCCAATTCCGGATCCATAATATATTTCTTTTCAACCACTTCTTCAAGCTTCAAAAAAGCATTGCTGCTATTGAAGTCAACTCCGGAAACCGTTATCGGACCCGTAAGGGCCAAGATATCGTTCAGGACTGTCGCGTTGATAGCGATTACTCCATCAAAGGCTCCTCCTCTCCCCGCCAGACGATAAAAATATTTCGCTTTTTCAACATTGGTTGGGAAATCAGGAGAAAAATTCGAGTCGCGGAATTTCCAGCTCTTGAGCTGCATCATTTTTTCAAAAGGATACGGCGTCTGGATTTTTGCAGTTATTCTCTGATCCAAAAGATTAGCATCTTCAAACGCCGAACTTATAACCTCACCGTTTTTCATTTTTATAATCGCATACTGCCCCAAAAATCCTCCTCCAGGCCGAAGCTCCATATTGTTTTGAAGCAAAAGCATAAAGGTTCTTGTTTTTTCATCTTTTTTAGTAAGTTCTTCCGCTAGACTGTTAACAACCGAGAGTTCTTTTTTGTAATCATCCTGGATGGGTAAAAGTTTGGAAATTTTGTCCATAGCCGAGAGCGATTTTACCACAATGCTCAATTTGTTGTCTTTGGCATAATTGAAAAAAAAGAACCCTCCTGCCAGAATTGCTATTATTATCAAAAAAACGATTATCTTTCCTTTGGTCAAGAAATGTTCCATCTATTTTTTCAGTTTCCCCTATTAAATTCTGCCGAGATTCAAAAAATCACGAATTAAATCTGTCTCACTTAACAAGGTAAAAATAATTAACTTTTAATCTTTTCTCCCGCCAAATATCTCATCTTAGCGGAATCTAATAAGGTTGAATTTCTTTATAAATCTTATCTAATTTTTCAGCTGATTTCATCCAGCTGAAGCTTTTTGCTTTTTCTTTATTTACTTTTCCCATTTCTCTTGATTTTTCCAAGTTCCCAGCCAGTTCCAAGATTCCTTTGGCAATCCCCTCCGGAGAAAAATCTTTGGCATAGAAAGCTCCTTCGTCCAGATATTCACGATTATTGCTCTTATCAAAACAAACTACGGGAAGTCCGGCTCCCATATATTGCAATATTTTTCCGCTAGCTTGATTTACCCTTGAATCTTTGGGATCGATGGCGATATCTCCCGCATTCAGAATTTTCGGAAGATCGAAATAATTCAAGGGGTTGATTATGCGAAAATAATCTCCCAACTTCCTTTCCTGAATGAATTTCTTTATCTGGTCGACCGGAAAACCGCCAATAATGAAAAACAGGTTATTATTTTTTTCCAAAGCCAGAGGAATGGCTTCAATGAGATAACCGACTCCCTTGTTGGGAACCAGCGCTCCTGTATATACTACGACTGTCTTGCCAGCTGGGATCTCGAACTCTTTTTTTGATTCTTCCTTGTCTGGAAGGTTTTGATAATAATCCAGATCGACTCCGTCCAGAATAGTTTCTATTTTTCCGTCTTTTCTGAATCTCTTTATTTCCTCGGTATTTTCCCAAGAACTGGTTATGGCAAAATCTCCTAAATTATCAATTGTTTTTTCAATAAAATTAAATATTTTTTTCAATACTCCTCCTCCCAGATAACCATGAGAAACCATTTCGCGAGTCAGGCTTCCGTGAAAATCAGAAACCAATTTCATTTTTCTCCAGAAAAGAATTTTTTTGACCACCCAGCCGACAAGTACTCCTTCGTGAAGATGTCCGTGAATAATATCAGGTTTTTGCGTTCTGGCCAGGAAAAAAGTTTTTCGGATAAGCATCAGATCAAGCATAATTTTTTGCCAATCCGGACCGGCTTCCAGTTTTTTGTACCAAAAAAGAAGCCGGAGAATCCTTCGGACATCAATTTTGGTCTTTATTTCGGGATCGATATTCCTCCCGATATGATAGGTCGCAATGGTAATTTCATGCCCAATTTTTTCCAATGCCAGGGCTTCTTCAAGAATCCTGATATGCGTTCCGCGATCAGAGAAAAAGGGTGTCGGAGCGACCATAAGTATCTTCATAACTTCATTCTATATTAACGGCTATCCATTGGCAAATATGCCAAAAAAGGGTTATAATCAAGACAATGATTGAAAAAAATATCAACAAAAATGACTATCTGATTTTTGCTGTTTTTTCCTCTTTTTGGGTGTTCTTGGGATGGATCGCCTTTTCAATGACTCTGGGGGGATTTTTTTGTTCCTGGGTATGCCTAGGGGCTTTTTTGATAT
>JAKLHP010000066.1 GCA_022710085.1 Patescibacteria group bacterium
GATTCCATCTTCGCGCTGGGAAAGAACTAAAGAAAATTTTGTTCCCGGAACAGTATTGAGAATTGAAGCTACTTGAGCAATGTCTTCGGTTGAGGCTTCACAGTCTTTGATGTCGTCTTCAGTAAGAACCGTCGCAATCATTCCATTGTTGGGATTAATTTTGGCTTTTTCAAAAGCTATTCCCCAAAGTTTCAAAGTTGAAATTTTCTTATTGGCGAAAACAGCTTCCACTATTTTGGATAGCTGGGCGCCTTTCTTCATAAGGTCAGAGGCGACATTCATAACTTCTGTCGAAGTGTTAGCGTGCTGAAAGTTTCCGGTATCCCCCAAAATTCCCAGCATAAGACCGGTGGCCATCTCCTTGGTAATTTTTAAATGAAAGAAATTAAAGAAGCGATAAATTATTTCGCAAACCGAAGAACGATTGGAGTCCATTATATTAACATCCCCCTGCAACCGTATGTCTGGATGATGATCAATAAGAATTGTTACCTGTTTTTCTGAAATTCTTGAATATACTTTTTCAAATCCTCTTTCCACGCTATCACAAGCAATGAAAGCATCATAAAGAGAAAAGTCCAGCTGGTCAGGAAAATTAAATTCCGCTTTAAATAAGCTTTCCAAGTATTTTGGAAATTGATCGAAACAAGCAATGTCCGCTTTTTTTCCAAGCGATTCAATATATCCCTTAAGAGCCACATTGGCTCCGATGGTATCTCCGTCAGGGCCTGAATGGGCAAAAAGCAAAATCTTTTTTGATTTGCTTATTATGTAGTTTAGGGTGGTGAATTCCTTTACGAAAGCTTTCATATAAAATACCGGTAAAATTCAACAACTATCAATGCCCTCCAACATCATTTAAAATTTTTTCAACTTCATCAGCCTCAGCTTCAGTCTTATCCAAAACAAACTCTATTCGAGGAATGACTTTTAGAAAAAGTTTTTTGTTGATTTTCCCTTGAAGAAAATAAGTTTCTTTTCTTAATGTTTCCAGGGCATAGTTTGTCTCCCTTTCGGGGAAGACACTAATGAATATACGAGTATAGCGAAGATCGATACTTGTGTCAACCTTGGATATGGTTAAAAAAACACCCGGCTTTAAATTAAGTTCCCGGGACATGATTTCTGAAATTTGCTGTTTAATAAGCTCGTTTACTTTGGAAATCCGATGGCTCATAAGCTTATGCTTTATAATTTTCTTTTCTTTTCTTCTTCTCGATAACAAATTAGATTGTCTCCTTCTTTGATTTTTGTTCCACCCTCAAAAGTAACCCCGCATTCATTTCCCTGATTTACTTCCTGGGTATTGTTTTTGTTCTGCTGAAGATTAGAAAGTTTTCCTTTCCCAACAATTTCTCCTTCTCTTTTGATTTCAATGTTTTCTCCCTTAATCATCTTTCCTTCGCTTACTCTCCCTCCGACAATCATTTCTCTTTTTCCATTCTTAAAAATTGCCAAAACTTTGAGAATTCCCAGATCGGTTCTGATTACCTCGACCGGGAGAAGATTGGAAAGCATCTTTTTAACTTCTTCGACTAATTCATAGATAATATTGTAAGTTTTGATTTCTACTTGAGCTCCCTCAGAAAGACGCTTGGCAACAGGTGTAACTACCACGTTGAAACCAAAAATGACTGCCTCAGCGCTTTCAGCAATCTTTACGTCAGATTCAGTGATGTTTCCCACTCCGGTTCCAACGTATTGCACCGCCACTTCTTCTGATTTTATAGTTGAAAGAATCTGTTCAATTGCTTCAAGGGACCCTTGGACATCCGACTTCATGACTATTTTCAGCCTTTTGACGTTATCATCTGATAAATCCTGATTTTTTTTGGTTTTCAGGGAGTTGCTTTCATTGCTTTGGCTTCTGATCTGAGAGATTGATTTTCTGCTGACAACCTGAAGAACATCGTTTACTTTCGGAACACTTCCGAATCCCATTATGGTGACTGGGGTCGACGGTTCGGCAATTTGCAGATTTTTTCCAGCAAAATCTTCCATCTTCCTAATCCTTCCCGAGGAAGATCCGGCAATGATATCTTGTCCGACTTTTAAATTTCCCGTCTTGACCAAAACTGTGGCTACTGGACCTTTTTGAGGATCCAGGTGAGACTCAAGAACAACTGACAAGCCATCTCTTTTGAAATCAGCTTTAAAGTCTTCGACTTCTGCCACCAAGAGAATATTTTCAAGAATCTCATCAATGCCTAATCCTTTTTTAGCGCTTATTTCCGCACATATAACATCCCCGCCCCATTCTTCAATTACAATCCCATTGTCAGCTAGCTCTTGTTTTACTCTCATTAAATTCGCCTCTGGCTTATCAATCTTATTGATAGCTACGATAACAGGAATCTTTTTTTCTTTTAAATAAGAAATTACTTCTTTAGTTTGTGGTCTCACTCCGTCATCAGCCGCAACTACCAAAACCGCAATATCAGCAATACTAACTCCTCTTTCCCGCATCGCAGAAAAAGCTTCATGACCAGGAGTATCGACAAAAGTTATCCATTGGCCTTTCTTCTTTACCTGGTAAGCTCTGATGTGCTGTGTTATTCCTCCAGCCTCCTTGGCAGCTACGCTTGTTTTCCTGATTGTGTCCAGAAGAGTTGTTTTTCCGTGATCAACGTGACCCAAGATGGTAACCACCGGAGATCGAGACTCAATAATTTTGTCCCCTTCTTTTTCTTTCTTACAGATTTCAATAAGTTTCTCCAGGGTAATAATTTCACTTTCAGAATTTTGAATTTCTTCCTCGGTATTAAATCCGAGGTCTTGGGCAATAATGCTGGCTGTTTCAAAATCAATTTCTTCATTAATAGTGGCTATTATCTTATTTTTCATGAGTTCCGTAATGACCCGAGAAACAGGCAGGCTTAAAATGTCACTGAATTTTTTTACAGTAACCGAACTTGGAATTTTCACTAATTTTTGGCTTTCTTCTGGCATATTTTAAACTTTACTGGGTTTATTTTGGATAGCAACTTTAATGGCCTGTTTTTCTTCCTCGGTTAATTGATATTTTTCCGATTCTCCCTTAGCAATTGGCTTTGAGTAGACCCTTGTTCCTTCCTTAGTATGAAGAGATGATATTACCACTCCGTTATTCTTTCCATCTAAAAGTGCTACGGAAAAACTTTGATCTCCTCCGATATCACCAAAAGGATTAAATCTTATTATTCCAAACTTATGAATACTCTTTAATGACAGCGTGTGGATTTGGTTAGAAATATTATATAATTCCTGAATTTCCTTATCTAGCGCTTTGATATCGCTCGAGTTCTTTATTATTAAATCCTCAAGGTTTTTGCCTTCTTTTCCTTGAAAGAATACTTCGCTTTTCTTTTTGATTGATAGCGTCTTTATCAAGCAGTATAAAACAGTAACAACAACTACCACATTTATTACCAACATTATCAGCAGTAAAAGTGTCAGGTTTTTATTTATAAAATCAGCTACTAACATGCCCTTTTTTATTGATAAATTTAACATTATAAACTTAACATTCATTTCCTATTCTGTAAACCCGATAACGCTTTTTTGATCAAACTTGCTTCAATTTTTTACAATTAAACAGCTCTTGTCTGAAATGATTTCTTGTACTTTTTAGCCCAAACTTGACAAAAAATACCAGGCAAAAAAAGAAGTCCACAGATTATGAACAATTTGTTCACTTTCTATTTCTGGTTGAGCGCCCTTGACTATGCTATAATTTTCAATACATAATTAAGCTACTTATAAACTGGACTTCAATTATATGACGAACGAAGAGCTTTGGCAAGCAGCCCTGGGAGAAATAGAACTTTCTATTTCTAGGGCCAATTTTATCACTTGGTTCAAAAATACTTCCATTTTATCAAATGAGAATGGAAAGGTAATTATTGGCGTCCCAAATGGCTTTTCCAAAGAATGGCTGGAAAATAAGTACCGAAACTACATAATCAAAGCTCTTAAAAACTTTTACGGAGATATCAAAGACATAAGTTGTACCATTTACAATCCTTCGTTTGTTGCTTCAGACAAGCCAAAAAATGTCGATGCTATAAAAAGCCCTCTCACACAAAAAGGAATGGGGCCTTCTGCTTCTTATGAGATATCTTCCTTGGCAATAAGCTCAAACCTTAATCCTCGCTATATTTTTGAAAACTTCATTGTTGGAGAAAGCAACGAGCTCGCAAGAGCTGCTTGTTATGCTGTTTCTCAAAATTTAGGAAGAGCCTATAATCCCCTGTTTATCTATGGAGGAGTCGGATTAGGAAAGACCCACCTCCTTCAGTCAATCGGCAATGAGGTTTTAAAGAAAGATTCTTCTAAAAAAATACGCTATATTACCTCCGAAAGATTTGCCAGCGAGCTTATTGACTCCATAAAAAACCAAAAAGTAAGCGAATTTAAGAATGATTATCAAAAAATTGACCTTCTGATTATTGACGATGTCCA
>JAKLHP010000067.1 GCA_022710085.1 Patescibacteria group bacterium
GTCCTAAGCACGATTAGGAGCGTAATAATAGTCCTCTCGATAATTTTTATTGTTCTGGGCGGAATATTTTATATCACTTCAGCCGGAAACGAAAAACGAATGACTGCGGCCAAGGGAGCAATTTTTGCTTCGATGATAGGATTGGCCATCGGGATTGCTGCCCCTTCATTTTTAAAAGAGATTTACAATATCATGGGAGGAAATAGCAGCGGAATTGATTCGTCTTCCTTAACCGGACTTTCTTTGACTCAGATTGCGCTGAATTTTCTGAATTTTCTCCTTTCCGTTGTTGGTGTTCTGGCTCTTATTATGCTGATTATTGGAGGAATCATGTATCTGACTTCTGCAGGAGATGAAGATAAAATAAAGACCGGAAAGAAGATAGTAACCTATTCGATTATCGGAATTGCTGTGGCGCTGGCTGCCCTTGTTATTGTGAAGCAAATAGCCAGCTTGCTAGCCTAGCAATCATTTTTAAAATAGCGAAAATTAAAAAAGTTTAAGAAATTGCGATTTATAATTTTAAAATATGTTATTTAATGTTCCACAATATATCGGAGTTGAGGATAAAGTAGCCGGACCGTTTACTGCCAAGCAACTTCTTTGGATGTTTGGAATGGGGGTAGTGCTTCTTGTTCTGTGGGGGCTATTGGAGACGGCAACATTTTATATTACTGCCGTTCCGGTAGCGGGACTTTTCTGCGCCTTGGCCTTTTATAAACCCCAAGGACAGCCGCTTGTTAAGTTTGTTATTTGGGGAGTCTATTTTTTATTCCAGCCAAAAGCCTATGTCTGGAAAAGAGAAACGGCAGACAAAGCTCAGAAAGAAAAATCTTCGGTAAAAAATGAGAGAAAAAAAGAAAAAGAAGAAGAACAAAAAAAAGAACTATTGGTCAATAATATTGAAGCTTTTGCGAGAACGCTGGATACTGAAGGAAAAGAAAGAAATGAAAAAATGATGGAAATAATTAAAAAAAATAGGGAAAAAAATAAAAAATAACAAAATATGGAATTATTACACTCAAAAAATCTTTCATCTGGCGAAAATTCCGGTGCCAGCACCCAGAAATACGTTGACGTGGATGAGATTAAAGACGGAGTGATTGTCCTTAAAAATGGATCAATCCGCTCTGTTTTATTGGTTTCTTCTATTAATTTTGATCTTAAATCCACCGATGAACAAGATGCCATAATCCAGCAATACCAATCATTCTTGAACTCACTTGATTTTCCGGCTCAGATAATGATAAATTCCCGACGGTTGAATATCGATCCCTATATTGATTTTTTGGCGGTAAAAGAAAGATCTCAGGCCAATGAATTGCTTCGTCTCCAAATTTCCGAATACCAGAATTTTATCAGAAATCTGACCGAGGTTTCCAATATTATGACTAAGTCTTTTTACATCATCGTTCCATTTTCACCCGTGGAAAACAAGGAAGGGGGATTTTTTAGCAAGATGTCAGCCATATTTTATCCGCACCAGGAAATAATGAAAAAAAGAGAAAATTTCGAGACCTATAAAAATCAGCTTTGGCAGCGCGTCGACCATGTCATTTCAGGACTGAGTGGAATCGGACTCAAGATTGTTCCCCTTGAAACTCAAGAAATCATCGAACTGTTATATAATTCATATAATCCGAATATTTATAAAAACGTTATAATCAAAGATGTAGATAAAATTGAAATAAAATAATATTATGTTTTTTGGAAAAGATTCAAAAAGACAACAAGACGAAATAGTAGAAAGCGAAAAAATTTATCAGGAAGGTCTGGCGACTCTCAAGGACATTATCGCTCCAGCGGCAATAAAAGTTACTGCCAATTATCTTCAGATAGGAGATACTTTTGCCAAAACTATTTTTGTGATTGCTTATCCCAAGTATCTTCGAACTAGCTGGTTTTCTCCAATAATAAACATCGATTTTCCGATGGATATCTCAATGTTTATGCATCCGGTAGACACCAGGGAAATCCTCAAAAATCTTAGAAAAAGTGCCACTCAAGTCCAGTCGCAAATACAGATGGAGCAAGAGGAAGGAAAAATCAGAGATCCGATTCTGGAAACGGCCATTGGAAACATTGAAGAACTTCGGGATCAACTCCAGCAGGGAACTGAAAAATTCTTTCGTTTCGGGCTTTATATCACCCTCTACGGCAAGGATTCAAAAGAGGTTGAAAAAACAAGCAAAGAACTGGAAGCGATAATGGAAGCCCAAATGATTTATGTTAAACCAGCTGTTCTCCGGGCAGAGCAAGGTTTTTCCTCAACTCTTCCGCTTGCTAATGATGAGCTGGATATCGCCAACAATCTCAACACCTCTCCTCTTTCCACCACCTTTCCTTTTGTTTCTTCGGATCTTTCTTCTAACGAAGGAATCCTTTATGGAATTAATAGGCATAACAACAGCCTGATTCTTTTTGATAGATTTAAGATGGAAAATGCCAACATGGTGGTTTTCGCTAAGTCTGGTGCCGGAAAAAGTTATTCCATAAAACTTGAAGCTTTCAGGTCAATGATGCTCGGAACGAGTGTGATTATAATTGATCCTGAAAATGAATATAAATATCTTTGTGAAACAGTTGGAGGAACTTTTATAAAAATATCGCTCAATTCCCATTCTCGTCTTAATCCATTTGATCTTCCGAAAATAGGGGAGGATGAAGATCCTGAAGATGTGATCAGAAACAATGTCGCTAATCTTATCAGCCTGCTTCATATCATGCTTGGATCGGTTACTCCCGAAGAAGATTCAATCTTAGACAGGGCAATAAGAGAGACTTATTCTCTCAGGGACATTACAGCTCAAAGCAATTTTCAATCATTCACATCCAATACTTTTCCTACCATGTCTGATTTATATGAGGTTCTCAGCAACATGGATGGAGCAGATTCTTTAGCGATGAGATTGGAAAAATATACCGAAGGAATATTCTCTGGATTTTTAAATAATTCGACCAATGTCCAGATTGATAATCAAATGGTGGTTTTCAATATTCGGGACCTTGAGGAAGAACTCCGTCCTATTGCGATGTTCGTGGTACTTCAATTTATCTGGAATGAGATGCGTTCGAAGCTCAAAAAAAGGCTGGTCATCGTTGATGAAGCTTGGGTAATGATGAAACATGACGATGCGGCATCTTTTATGTTCGGAATTGCCAAAAGATGCAGAAAATATTATACCGGACTTACGACTATAACCCAGGATATAACTGACTTTTTGGCTTCGCGCTACGGAAAGCCAATCGTTACCAATTCTTCTCTCCAGCTCTTGCTTCGCCAGTCTCCGGCCGCCATAGATACCATTGTTGAAACTTTTTATCTCACCGACCAAGAAAAATTCCTACTCTTGGAAAGCAATGTCGGAGAGGGAATATTTTTTGCCGGGGCAAAACATGCGGCGGTGAAAATAATTGCTTCTTATAGCGAAGATCAGATTATCACGACTGATCCTAATCAGCTTCTCGAAATTGAGAGAGCTAAGAAAGAATTCGAAGAAGAAAATTTATAAAGATTTTTTTAAGTATTTTTTATGGCTACCGAATTTGATAGTAGGATAGTGTCTTTAGCTAAAGCTAGAGCTGAAAAACAAAACCAAAGTTCATCGGAAAAGCCGAGATTTTTTAATAATGGACAGGAAAAAAGCAGAAGAGATAACCCCGGAACACCAGCCGAGAAAAGAAGGGATTTACATTTAGTCCAAAACCAAAATAACGACGGCCAAAATTATGAATCGGTTGAAATTGATGGGAATCAGCCAAAATTAAATTCGGAAAATCCGAAAGACAATAAGGCAAGATTATTGCAGGCCAGGAATAAGGACAAAAAAGAAAAAAACGGATCACAAGATGCTAATAAGCCAAAAGGAGCTGGAAAAGTAAAGCAGGGAGTTAAAGACGCTTATAATGTTACGAAAGCAGTTTCGGATCCTTTTATTTTAAGATTTCTTAGGCCAGGAGACTGGCCTTATTTTCTTGCTTGGATATTGGCTGCCATTAAGGATTTGGTTGATTTTATCGGTTTAGGATCGCTTCCTGCGATTGGGACAGTTGTTACTATAGGTGTTTCCATAGCTGTTTATTTATTGTCGAAATTGGTAGATACAGAAAGAGCAAAATACATGACGAAAGGATTCACTAGGGCAATCATACTGATTTCTGGAACAACAGTA
>JAKLHP010000068.1 GCA_022710085.1 Patescibacteria group bacterium
ACGATATCTTCGGTTGGATGATTATTAGCTCCGGTATTCACATTTTCAATCTTATCTACTATTTCTATTCCTGAAGTTACTTCTCCGAAATTAGTATGTTTTCCATCCAACCAAGGAGTAGAAGCGGATGTAACAATAAAAAACTGCGACCCATTAGTGTTTGGTCCGGAGTTGGCCATAGCCAGTGAACCACGAACTAGTTTATGACTATTAAACTCATCCTGGAACTTGTATCCTGGACCTCCGGTCCCGTCATCGCTCCAGTCGTCATCCTTAGAATTCGGATCTCCTCCCTGGATCATAAAATCTTTGATCACTCGGTGAAACTTGGTCCCATCATAAAATTTCTGATCAGCTAGTTTTAAAAAATTATTAACTGTAACGGGAGAATCGGAATTGTAAAATTTAACTTTTATTTTTCCCAGATTGGTTTCAATCTCAGCAGCATTGTATTTTGCTGCGTATTCGTTGTTTTCTTCTTTCATAGCTTCGTTTATTTTATTATTTTCACTTTTAACAGCACTGTTAATATCCTGTTCCGCTTGCTCTTTAATATTAATCATGTTGTTGACATAGTCAAATCCCTGATTGTTTTTGTTCCCGTTCTCTGAAGTGTTGCTTTGTGAAGAGCCACATCCGGAAAGCAGCAAAACAACCGCAAGAGACAGGATTATTAATGTGATTTTCCTTCTCATTTTTTAAAAATTAATTATAAACTTTATCAAAATAATATTTAACGTCCCATTCCCATTTTTTTACGCTGAAAAAACTATGTCCTGAGCAATCCCAGCCGCATTTCCAGGCAATTGCCATTTCCTTGGGAGTACTGACATTTCTGTCTATCAAATCTTTTATTCTTTTTCCGACAACATTGACTGCCTGTTCCTGAGAATCAAAACAGCTATACCCGGAATTTGTCTGATTATAAGTTCCCCGATAGCCCCAATAATTGTAACAGGTTTTTCCGTCTTTTGTAGGAGAATGTTTTCCCCAGTTACTTTCTTTCTTGGCGATCGCCACAAGATAGGCGGCAACTATCCTGTCTTTTGAGGAAATACTGGGAGTCATGTCCTGAATCGGATACCCTGAAACTATTTTATACATTCTTTTCTCCAGTTCCGAAGAAAAATCAATACTGGAAACCTTTCCTCTTTCCTTGGAGAGAAAAATAAAAATCGAAAAAATTACCAGAATAAAACCGAGTAAGGAAAAAATCAAAATATATTTCAATCCGACAAGGCTCAGTGTTATTTTTTTATTTTTAATTTTATTTTTTATCATTTTATTCATTATATCACTTCTTTCCGGAAAGAATAGAATTGATTACGTCTTCATCTTTGCAAGAATATTCATTATCAGGAGAATAAAATCTTTTTTTAGGCCCGTAGCATCCGCCATTTTCTTTATCCAAAACGCCGAAAAATGGCATAAGGAAACCCATATCTTTCAAATTAAAATAATTATAAACATTTCGGAGTGTCTGAGCTCTGGTTTCCTTGTCCATTCTGGCAAAAATATCAAGATCATCGGTCTTGATGCCGGTCCAATCCAGATGCAAAAGGACATTTTTGGCGCTTCGGGAATAATTCTCATGCCAGAGAAGCGCCCAGCATCCTCCCCAACGATCAAGGCAGGGCCCTTCAGGAAGATTCCCCTCTTCATCGATTCCTACCCCTCCTTCGATATAATCAAACATTGAAATAAACTTCGAATCGGTTATTTTTCCGGTCTGTGCTCCGATAACAATGTTTAATTTTTTCTTTTTGGCATAAGCACGCATCTCCTTAACAACTTCTATTACTTTGTCCCTCCGACCGTTCTCCTGAAAATAAATCTGGCCGAAAGTGAAGCTTTGAATTCCCAGATCCATCGCCCTTCTGGTTATATAACGCATATAGTTTCTATACTCCCCGCTACCGAAATCTGGCTTGCAGGAATGTTCTCCCCAAATATTCTCGCTTCCTTCCTGACACATTTTGTCAAAATCAAATTCCCGATCTTCTTCCGGAAAAATATAATGAGCATTGGTCTTAATCGCCTCGGCGATAAACATTCCATAGACTACGTCCTTTTTGGTGATTCGGCTCATTACATATTCGATTGTTTCAAAATCAGGAGGAGTGAGCCAGGTTTCAACCGCTCGGTGAAAATAATAACAATTGGATCGATTCATAAGACCGATATATTCTTCCCTGTCCGGATTATATTCAGAAAGCAATCCATCGGTAACGCAACCCTGACTTTTGAGCTTTTTCATGGAAACTGGATCGGGCTTGGGTTTTTCTATCTTTCGAAACTCCATCGGTTTTCTGGGAGGTTTTTTATAAATGATACCCTCAAACGTATCCGGCTCATAATAATGTGTCTGTATCCAAAGAAGACTCCCTGTAAAAGAAGCTGCGATCAACATAAAAAATACGGCATAAAAATCACTAATTTTTCTTTCAATTTTTCTTTTAGACATAATGTAATTTTATTACAATATTGAAAGAAAATCCATTGCAGTAAAAATGGATTAAAAAAAATAACCCCGATTGCTCGGGGTTATTTTTAATATCTTTGAAGTTCCTGTTAGACTCTTGATACTTTCACTGCATTTGGTCCTTTTGGTCCTTCGCCTACTTCGAATTCGACAGTGTCTCCTTCTTTCAAATCATTGTACTCGACACCTACGAGTTCTTTGGAATGAAAGAAAAGATCCTTATCTTCGCCTTCCGGGGTAATAAACCCGAAACCACGATCAGTAAGCTTCTTTATTGTTCCTTTTGCCATTTTTTTGGTATGGAAAATTAATTAGATGCACACTTGGGTTAAATGCAATAAAAGCTCGACTACACTACTTTTGCATGCCACTGTGGCATATTTAATGATAGCATCTATAGATTTTTCGTCAACTATGGAAGTTATTGAAAAAACAATCCGATTCATATAAAATAAAGTTGCTATGAAAAAATGGCTGAAATATCTTTTCTTATTTATTCTCATTTCCTTCTGGGGAATATTCCTTGCCAACAAGGAATATTTTCGAAGTAGCATCAGAGAGGTTGCCGGATTGGACAAGCCTTGTTCAAAGCCGCTTGAATATTCCATCGGGGAGGTTGATCAAAAATTCGGAATTTCAAAGGATGATATTTTGGAAATTTCAGTACAGGCGGAAAAAATTTGGGAAACAGAATCCCAGAGAGAACTATTCAAATATAATCCGGAGGCTGAGTTTAAAATTAATTTGATCTTTGATGAAAGACAGCAATCATCCGATGAAGCAAGCGACCTTGAAAACAAGCTCGAAAAACTTGATGTCGCCCATGATTCAACCCTTCAAGAATATAATCTGCTAAAAAGCAAATACAGCCAGCGCCTCAAAGATTATAACGACAAGGTAGCTGAATACGAAAAAAGGATGAAAGAATATAACAAAAACGTGGCTTATTGGAATTCTCTCGGAGGAGCACCGGAAGACGAGTACGAAAAACTAAAGAAGGAAAAAAATAAATTAAAAGATCTGTACGCATACTTGGAAAAAGAAAGAAAAGCCATAAATGCCTTAGCCAACCAGGCCAACCAGACAGCCGAAAAAGAAAACCAGATAATAGACAAATACAACTCCAGTCTTGAAACCTACAGAAGCAAGTTCGGAGAATCAAGGGAATTTGAGAAAGGAATTTATAACGGACAAGGTATCAATATTTATGAATTTAAAGAAACTGACGACTTGCGAATGACAATCGCACACGAATTCGGTCATGCTTTAGGAATTGATCATCTCAATAGTCCGACTTCAATTATGTATTATCTTATGGGAGAACAGAATCTTGAAAATCCGAAACTTACCGAAGAAGATGTCTCGGCCCTTAAAGATGTATGTAAAATAAAATTTTAACAAACAACAAACACTTGCTTTGGCATTAGTTAAAAATTTTTTATTCTTTAAATTATCTAGATTAGCTATTGATTTTTTTGTATTTTTTAAATCAAACAAAAAAAACTCCCTCCCGGGAGTTTTTATTCATTATTGTTTGCCTGCCTGCCGGTAGGCAGGTTCCTTGTTTCTTTCCCTACAGCGTCGTCGCCGTAATAATCACATCGGTATCATAGGTACCGGTCGGTTGGA
>JAKLHP010000069.1 GCA_022710085.1 Patescibacteria group bacterium
AAAATGGCAGAACTTAAGGAAAGGATAAAAGAATTGGAAAAAATCAAATAATTTAAGAATTTTTTTGTTAATTATTTCCCTGTCTGGCAATAACGATTGCGAACACTTCACCGGCACCGGATTTTTTTAACATTTTGGCACATTCGAAGATGGTAGCGCCGGTTGTGATGACATCATCAACCAGGAGTATTCTTTTATTCTTGGTTTTGTCTGAACTTTTTCGGGGAATCTCGAATGCGTTCTTGATGTTTTTCTCTCTTTGAAGCTTGTTTTTTATTTTCATCTGAGGCTCAGTATAGCGAATCCTTCTGATTAAATTGTTGCTGACTTCAATTGGAAATCCGGGAGTAATTTTTTGTTCAAGATATTCTGCCAGAAGTTCCGACTGGTTGAATCCGCGCCAGCGGAGTCTTCTGGGATGAAGCGGAATAGGAATAATCATATCAGGGAGGGGCATTTCCGATTGCCTTAAGGACTCAAGAACTATTTTTCCCAAAGGTTCTGAAATTTTCTCAGCAAAACGGTATTTATATAGGTGGATGGCTTGAGAGACGAATTTATCTTTGTATGAGGCAGCAACAAGCAGTCCGTCTAAAGAATATTTTTTCTTGCATTCAAAACAAGTATAACCGTTGGGAGTTATTCTTTTTTCGCAATAAGGGCAAACCTGGATATTTTTGAAAGATATTTTATTTAGGCACTTTTCGCAAATCCACTCGTCATCTTTTCCGCATGAAATGCAAGAAACAGGGAATAGTGTGTCTAATATGAAATCATTTATTCTGTCAAACATTTTATTTGACTCTTATTTTTTCTCCTCTTATGTCTAAAATCATTTTGCTGTCTTTCAACCTTCCCTCCACAATTGTTTTGGCTATTTGATTTTCCACTAATTCTTGAATGTTACGGCGGACTAATCTTGCTCCCTGGTCGAAAGCCAGGCTTTTTTTGGCAATGAAGTTAATAATTTTGGGGGAATAAGAAAGAACTATTCCTTGAATTTTCAATCTTTTCTTTAATTTTTCCAATTCTAGCTTAGATATCATCCGAATCTCTTTTTCTTGGAGCGGGTTAAAAACAATAATATGATCCAATCGATTGATTATTTCTGGCTTCATTTGTTTCTTGAGTTCTCCGATTACCTTTTCTTGTATTTCCTTGAAACTACTTCGATTTTTCTTTCCTTTTGATTCGAATCCGATCTTAACTGAAGCGGTAAACTCTGAAGTTCCCAGATTTGACGTCAAAATAATAATGGTATTTTTAAAATTTATTTCTTTGCCTTCAGCATCAGTCAAGGTTCCTTCTTCAAGTATCTGGAGGAGTATATTGAAGACATCCGGATGAGCTTTTTCAATCTCGTCAAAAAGAACGATGCTATAAGGTTGGTGGCGGATTTTTTCAGTAAGTTTTCCACCTTCTTCAAAGCCGACATATCCGGCTGGTGCTCCGGTTAATCTCGAAACGTTGTGCCTTTCCATAAATTCACTCATGTCGATCCGGATTAAATTCTGCAAGCTTCCGAAAAAATCATGGGCCAGAATTTTGGCGGTAAGTGTTTTGCCAACGCCAGTCGGTCCAAGAAAAAGAAAAGATCCGAGCGGTCTGTCTGGGTTGGCAATTCCCGAAGAGGATCGAATGATGATGTCGGTGATTTTTTTCAAAGCTTCTTTCTGGCCAATTATCTGAGATCCAAGATTTTTTTCGAGGTTCTTTATTTTTATTGATGATTTCCGAACTGATAATTTTTCAACGGGAATCCCGGTTATTTGGGAAACAGTTTCGACTATATCAGAAGTTTTTATCGTTATTTCAGCCATTTTCTTCGTTTCGTCTTTCTTCTTTTTTAATGAGTTTATTTTTTGAGAAATATTTCTTTCTTTCTGTCTCAATAAAAGCGCTTCATCGTATTTTTCTTGATTAACCAGCTCATTTTTTTGTTCAGATAATCTTTCCCTTTCATTCTCAAGGGTCTTGATTTTTTTAACCAAGTCGAATGATTTATCCTTGTTCCTGATGGCAGAGGCTGTTTCGTCGATGAGATCAATCGCCTTGTCAGGAAGAAACCTATTGTTGATATAGCGGATACTCAGGCTGACTGCCTGTTCGATGACTTCTTCTGAAATTTTTACATTGTGGAAATTTTCATAAATTTCCTTGATCCCCTCAAGTATCAGTTTTGTTTCTTCCGGACTCGGTTCAGCTACTTTTAGTGGCTGGAATCTTCTTTCCAAAGCCGGATCTTTTTCAAAATGCTTTTTAAATTCAGAAATAGTAGTTGCTCCGATGCACTGAATTTCTCCTTTAGACAAAGAGGGTTTTAAAATGTTGGCCGCATCCAATCCTCCGCTCAAATTTCCAGCTCCTACAACATTATGAATTTCGTCAATAAAAAGAATTATATTCCTATTTTCCTTAGCCTCTTTTATTATTTCTTTGATCCTTGCTTCAAATTCACCTCGAAAGCTTGTTCCCGCCACAACTAAAGCTATATCCAATGACAAGATTTTCTTGTTTGTCAGACTCGAAGGGACTTCTCCCGAGTTTATTTTTTGAGCAAGTTTCGAAACCAAGGATGTTTTTCCCGTTCCAGGGTCTCCAATGAGAACAGGATTGTTCTTTCCCTTTCTTCCAAGAATATTTATTATCCTTTCTAATTCCTTTTCCCTTCCGATAATAATTTCCTTTTTTTCAGCTACATACTTGTTTAAATTTGTGCAAAATTGATCCAGATAGGGAGTGGAACGACCTTCAGAATTTTTATTTTTTGAAAGAGTTATCTCGGGGAGATCAAAAATTTTTGAAAGATTAGAAAGAGAATTATTATTGATTGTCGAACCCAGAATTTTTTCAATATTTTTTTCTAATTTGGGCTTGGACTCTTTGATGATTCCCTGGATTTCCTTGCTGTTAGAGTCCAAAAGAGCATAAACAAAATGTTCCGTTCCGACATAAGGATAGTTAAAGTTGCTAGCCAGGAAATACGCTCTAGTAATGATTGATTTAAGTTCAGATGAGGTTTTTAAGTTTAGATTTTTCTTTGAAATAGATTGCTTTTTCGAATAATGGTTGGGTTTAGCCAGGACATCTTCATTAATTCCCATATTTTTCAGTATTGTGTTTCCCAGGCATCCTTTTTCCAGATAAATTGCAAAGAGAAGATGCTCCGGCTTTATTTCGGAGGAGTTGTCATAAATTGCCAAATCCTGTGCTTCTTTAAGGCATTTTTTGGCATGAAAGGTTAATTTTTGAGATACTTTTGATTCGAGCATAACTTTTGCCGTTAGATCAAATTTTTAGGTAATATTATTCTATTTGAATACGCGAGAATGGTCAAACAAAAACAACTTAATTTTTCATGAGAATGAAGCAAAAATCCCTATCCTTTTCTGGTTCACAAAAAAAGTTCAGTAAAAAAGTATTTTCTTATAAATCATCCAAACTATTTTTTTAAAAAATCATGATTTCTAGCGCTGACTTTTCATTTTTTTGGGTTGTGTATAACTTTTGCCTTGATTTTTAAAATATGGTATTATTTAAATACGACTCAGAGCTTTTCAATTAAAAAACAAAAGTCCTGTTTAAAATTAGAAATAAAATAAAAACAAAATGTTTAGTTTATTTGGAAAAAGAAAAAATTATTCCGTAGGAATAGATTTTGGAACTTCAGCAATAAAAATAGTAGAGCTTTCTTATAAAAATCAGAAGTTATACTTGGAGAATTATGGCTGGGTGAGCTTTGGATCTTCCCATCTCTTTTTACCGGAAATGCCTAAGATTTCGGAATCTCCAGTCTCTTACGATAAAAAATTGCAAAAATATCTTGAAAAACTTATAAGGACGATGAAGCTTAAGTCTGATTCAGCCTATATTTCCTTGCCCGGATTTAGCGGACTCATTTCAATCATAGAGTTTCCCGACATGGATGCGAAAGAACTAGAAGAGGC
>JAKLHP010000007.1 GCA_022710085.1 Patescibacteria group bacterium
CCAGAGAGGCCAGCAAAACAATCAGCAATCCACTTTCTAACTTAAAAATCAACTATTAGCTAATTCATTAAAAATAAAATCGGCATTGAATTAGCCGATTTTTTGTTTATGCGAGTGGATCTGTGCAGACTCGAACTGCAGACCTCTTCGATGTCAACGAAGCGCTCTAACCAACTGAGCTACAGATCCCTTATGCTTCTTCCGGACTCGGAATACTTTCTCTTATAACTTCTTTTTCCGATTCCAATATTTTTTTTTCTTCTTCTATGCCAGCAACTTCCTTGAAAAACAAAAACCAGACAGTTTGACAAAAAACCTGGAATATTGAATTGACAAAAACCAAGGAAACTACAAAAAATGTTATTCCAGAAACAATTGCTATCAAAGTCCCGACCTCAGCAATAATTGATCGAAGTATCAATCCAATTATAAGAAAAATAATCCCAAAAATTAAAGCCAAGGCCATGATTAAAATGAAAAGGGCAATATTTACAGGAATGAAAAATAACGACATTATAATGCTAGCTAAAATGTTTTTTCGAAAAATTTGATAACCGTTTTCCAGTGATGACTTTATTTCCAAGTCAGAAAGTATAATATAGAAACAGGCAAATTTTCCAATGTACGTAGCCAGGATTATAGAAGGAATCAGTATAGCAAAAGCTAGTCCTGCAACCAATATTCCAAAAGCCATTGAGTCAAGATAAAAAAGAAACATTGCTGGAACAGAAAGAATTATAATTAAAACCAAAACCAGAAGAGTTAGAATTATTCCGATAGTCACTATCTTCCAAAAATATTTTTTTCCTTCTTTGAAACCGTTTTTGAAACTTCCTTGTTTATTTTTTTCTATCTCATCCAAAGTCTTGATTAATCCAGCCTGAGAAATAATTTTAAAAATAAAAAGGACTATTCCCAGTAGGACAAAGAACGAAATCAACAAAATAACAATCTGCCAATGCTGGCTTACGAAGCCACCAATCAAATCTTCTTTTTCTTCTATTTTTTTATCCCAATTATTGCTTCCGGGAAAATTAAAACCAAATCCTCCCCCCAAGGCCATAAACAATCCAAACCACCAAAGATACTTTTTCTCACAAGTGATTTTACAGGATTTTTTTATTATTTCTATATAATTTACATCCTTCATTTTTTCCAAATTATCCACTAAAGCTTTAGCATGGTTTAACTAGGCTATTAAATTCATCTCTTTCAATAGTTTCTTTTTGCAATAAAGTTTCAACAATTTTTTTGAGAATTTCTGATTTTTCCTTGATAATTCTCTCTGAAGTTTCATAAGCTTCTTTGATAAATCTTGTTACCTCCCTATCAATTTCTTCCGCAGTATGCTCGGAATAATTTTTTTCTTCACTGATTTCTTTCCCCAAAAATATCAACTCTTCTTTTTTTCCAAAAGTTCTTGGACCCAAATTACTCATGCCATAACGAGTAATCATTTCTCTTGCCATATGCGTAGCTCTTTCCAGATCATTAGAGGCTCCGGTGGTAACATCATTAAATTGTATCTTTTCGCTCGCATACCCTCCGAGAAGAACAGCCAATTCATCAAGAAAGTAAGCACAGGAATGCAATCTCTTGTCTTCTGTCGGAACTGCCAGGGTATATCCTCCGGCTTGTCCTCGGGAGATAATAGAAACTTTATGAACAGGATCAGCATTCTTGAGATTACTGGCCACCAAAGCATGCCCTGCTTCATGATAAGCGATGATATTTTTTTCTTCTTGATTTATAGCTTTACTTCTCCTTTCGGGACCTAAGATTACTTTCTCAATGGATTCCGCCAATTCCTGCATATCCACGATCTTTTTTCCTCTTCTGGCAGCAAGAATAGCTGCCTCATTGACCAAATTTGCCAGATCCGCACCGGAAAATCCAGGAGTTCTTTCGGCTAGAGTTCTGATATTAACGTCTTGATTTAAGGGTTTCCCTTTGATATGAATCTTGAGTATTGCTTCTCTTTCATTGATATCTGGCAGATCCAAGACCACTCTTCGGTCAAACCTTCCTGGCCTCAGAAGAGCTGGATCAAGGACATCTGGCCTATTTGTAGCCGCAATCACGATTACGCTAGTTTCACTTTCAAATCCATCCATTTCAACCAATATTTGATTCAGTGTCTGTTCTCTTTCATCGTGCCCTCCACCAAGACCCGCTCCACGATGCCTTCCAACTGCATCAATTTCATCAATAAAAACAATTGCTGGAGCGCTTTTTTTCGCTTGCTTGAACAAATCCCTTACTCGGCTAGCTCCGACTCCCACAAACATTTCAACGAATTCCGATCCGCTGATATTGAAAAATGGCACCCCGGCTTCTCCGGCTACTGCCTTAGCCATAAGAGTTTTTCCTGTTCCTGGTGATCCAAGAAGCAGAACTCCTTTGGGAATTTTAGCTCCTATCGAAAGGAATTTTTTGGGATGTTTTAAAAATTCAACTACTTCCCTGAGTTCTTCTTTTGCTTCTTTGGCTCCAGCCACATCATTGAAGGTTATTCTCTTACGCTTATCCTTTGGATCGATCATCCTGGCTTTACTGAGACCGAATGAAAGCGCCTGAGAGTTTCCTCTTTGGGCCTGTCTCATCATAAACCAAATAAAAGCAGCAATAAGAACAAAAGGAAGTAAAAATGGTAAGATCGCACTCATCCAAAATCCAAAAGCCGATTCTCCTTTAACTTCAACCTTGACTTTCTTTAATTTCTCAGCATCTACTCCATAGTTTTTGAGTGATTCTGTAAGCGAGCTTTCTGATTCTTTGTTGGCTTCTTGTTTCGAACCATCATTAAGTTCGATGTTTAGCTTATTATTTTCAATAGCTATCTGCTTAACTTTTTCATCATTAATTTCATTGACTATTTCACTTAGATTAATTTCCTGCGGTTTCTGAGTCGGAGCATTATAAAGGATGAATATTCCCGAAATAACCAAGAAAGCAAGCACGACATAAGTAATATTTTTTATAAGTTTTTCCATTTGAATTTGTTATTTATTAGTTATCTTTAACAAATTTAATTTATCACCTTTCCGAGTTAGTTTCAACCCTTGGAATAAAAAAGTTTGGCTTTTCCCTTTTTCGCTTTTGACTATTTTCATTATCTCTCTGACATGAGAAGACTTGATATCTTTCAGGCTTCCTTTGACATCGTTGATTTTCTCCAATATCACTCTCTTTTGAAGTGCCGGATGAAGCTTGGAGATCTCACTAATTTTCAAATCTTTATTTTTGATAAAGATGTTCTTTGATAATCCAGAGACCAATGAGAAATCTTCGCTAATATTTAAGACGGAATCAAAAATTGTTCTTTTGATATTGGGATTAAAATTCTTTTCAAGATACGGGATCAATTTGTTCCTAACTTTATTTCTGAAAAATACATCTTCCTTGTTTGTTTTATCTTCCCTATATTTCAACTTATTATTTTTTAAATAATCCACAATCTCTTTCCGTGAAATTCCAAGAAGCGGACGAATAATTTTGTCATTTTTATATTTCATCCCGGAAAGACCTTGAAGCCCAGCTCCACGAATAATTCTCATAAGAAAAGTTTCCACTTGGTCATCTTGATTGTGCGCCACAGATATGCAATTAAATTCAAGTTCTTTTCTGACTTTCTCAAAAAAATCATACCGAATTTTTCTCAAGTTATCCTCGTTAGTTTCATTTTTCTTTAATTTACCTACATTTAACACGCTAAGATTAACTTGATATTTTTCAGCCAGTTCTTGAACTAAATCTTCATCCTTCATTGAATCTTCCCCCCGAAGCTTGTAATTAATATGAGCAATATGAATTTCCAAATCATATTTTTCTTTCAATTTAGCCAAAACATTTAGAAGACAAACGCTGTCCGGTCCTCCGGAAACACCAATAACAATCCTTGTTTTTTTTCTCCAAAGATTATTTAAACTTACCGCATTTTGAATTTTTTTAATTAGATTTTTCATTCATTTTTGATTTTATAAACTCAAGGACCTTTTCAAAAACCTCTTCAACAGAAAGATTGGTCGTATCTAGAATAAAATCATAATTGCTTTCTTCTCTTATATTGATGCCGTAATATTTTTGATACCTGTCATCGTCTCTTTCCTTCCTATCTTGAAGATTATTAATCACATCTTCTTCCGAGACGGCATCGATTAATTCATTTTTTCTGTTTTCTTTATGCGCCTCTTTTAAAACTCTCTTCGCCGCTTCTTGATCGCTAACTTTTAAATAAATCTTCAACGAATTTGGAATAAAGTGCCAAGCTGTTCTGCTTTCTATTACAAATTTATCGTTTTCTTTGGAAAGTTTAATCACACGATCATCCACCTCCTTGTCAGCAGAAGGATCATACTTAGACAATTTTTGAAACTCCGCAAGAGTCATTCCTCTTTCCTTCGCCATGTCGCGAAAAATTTGACCCATATAAAATCTTGAATATCCCAATGCATCTGAAACTTTTTCAGCGATAGTGCTTTTTCCGGATCCATGATCCCCGTTGAAAGATATAATCATGTTATTTTATAAAATTAAACTTATTAAAATATTAAATAATTATATTACAACCTGGCAATAAATACAACTCTTAATATATTAAAGAGCTCTCAGAAATGAGAGCTCTTTTTAAGTAAGAATAACAGCTTATGCCTTTTTCTTTTTTTCTTCTTTCTTTTCTTCCTTTTTGACCTTTTTTTCTTTCATCAACATAAGTCCCATCCGATGTTCCTTGGGTTCAATTGAAAGAATTTTCCATTCATAGTTTTCTCCGGCTGTAAGAACATCTTCCATCTTCTTTTCCGGATAAACTTCTCTGAATTCACTAACATGAGCCAGGCCATGGATATCTTGATCAAGGTAAACAAAAGCTCCAAAAGGATTAATCTTATCGACTTTTCCTTCGACTGTGTCTCCCACTTTATACTTTTTCTCGATTTCGCTCCAGGGATCCTTTTTAAGGGCTTTCATGGAAAGAGAAATCCTAGTATCATCAATTCCGATAATTTGAGCTTCAACTCTATCCCCAGTTTTCACGATTTCTCTTGGATTATCAATAAGTTGCCAGGCCAATTCCGAAATATGCACCAAGCCTTCAAGTTTATCAGCATCGTTGTCTGATTCCTTCTTGGAAGGAGGAAGAAACTTTATAAAAGCACCGAAGTCCACTACTCCGCTTATTTCTCCTTCAATAACATCACCAACTTGAAGTTCGGAAACTACCTTCCTTTCTTTCTCACTCATTGCCGCTTTTTCACTAACAATAAGCTTTTCAGATTCTCTGTCAGCATCGATTATTTTTACATGAATTTCTTTACCGACTAACTTCTTGAGAAGTTCTAATATTTTGTTCTTGTCCCCATCCTCTACCCTTGGGTAATGTTCGCTAGAAAGCTGAGAAACAGGAAGAAATCCATTGATTCCATTAAGCTCTACCAGAAGTCCTCCGCGATTGGCATCCAGAACTTTGGTTGCAACGACATCCTGAGTATCTTTCTTTGATTCGAGATCGTCCCAAGATTTTCCATAAGAAGCTTCCCTAATAGAAAGTTCAATGTATCCATCTTCATTCTCAAGATCAGTAAGAGTTGCGCTAACCACGTCTCCTTTTTTTATTTTGCTGGTTCCTAGCCCATCTTTTACTTCCTTTCCCAGAACAATTCCGGTTCCAAGTGATTCTAAATCAAGCAATATATAGTTAGAAAAAACCTCAATCACTCTTCCCTCCAGCACATCTCCGACGTTGGGAATCTGGATTGGATTATTTTTCAGAAGATCTTCCATGGAAGAAGAGTCTTTGACTGATGCTTTTTTTCCAGCATCCTTGCTTTCTTTTATTTTGTCTACTTCTTCAGCTAGTTTGTCTAGAATATTTGCCATATTTTTTACAAATAGCGACTGTGCCAATTCGCTTGTTATAAATAATTAAAGGCACAAAAAATTTCCTACATAATAGGAAATTATTAAGAAATTCTTTATCAAGGATTAAAACATCCTTCTTTATTCAATTTTCTTAATAATTATCTTCAAATTAAGGTTATCACATTAATTTTAATTTGACAATACCTGGCCATTTCTTTCCAAAAATAACTGAGTTTCTCGAAATTTCATCTCTTTATTGTCCGGATTTATTTTGACTTCCACTGCTATTCCCTTTTGTGTTTCTGAATTGAAATACTGGTCGAAAATAAAATTTCCCAGTGAATAATATATTTTTTTTCTTTTATATTCTTCAATATCTTGGATAACATGCGGATGAGATCCTATAATCAAATCTGCTCCGGCATCTACAAAAGAATGCGCTGAATTCTTAATATTGTTAATCGGGGTTTTTTCGTATTCTTTTCCCCAATGAGTATAAATCACAACAATATCAACCTTATCCTTTATGCTTTTTATATTGTTTATTGTTGCTTCTATTTTTTCTCCAAATTGATTATAACTGACAAATCCAATTTTAATTCCGTTAATCTCTTTGATGAGATAATTGTTTTCTATTTTTATTGGATCGCCAAAATATTCAACATCACTTTCCATTAAATATTTTTCAGTCTGATCTAAACCATTTTTCTGGAAATTCAAAATATGATTATTACCAATATTAACCAGTTTAATGTTTTGTTTTGCTAAAGTTTCGGCCAGAGACCTGTTAAAGGTAAACGAAAGATGCCCTTTTTCTCCAGGAATTGTTTCACTGCTCACCGATTCATTGTCCGTAATCGGACCTTCAAGATTCGCCACTACTAAATCGTTATTTTTCAATAACTCGGTAACTTTCTCAAAAATAAAATCATTGCCCTTTTTTTCTGCCACTTGCCTGATATACCTGTCAAACATCAAATCCCCAACAAATAATATGGAAACTTCTTTTTTGGGGGATGAAATAGCATTTAAAACCTTAACATCATTATTTTTTAATTCATTTTCAAACAGCTTGCTCGTTGATTTTTCATCATCAAAAGAGCATCCCAAAAGAAAGATGCTGGCTAAGAAAATAACTGTTATTTTCAGACTTTTTGCTTTCATTTTATTGTTTATTTCAATGTTCTTTTATTATACCAAATTATCAAAAAATAGCCTCGACAAGAGGTTTTTTTTGTGATAAACTGGATTAGTAATAAAAATATTTAAACTTATATGAACATTCAATATTATGGTCACTCTTGCTTTAAAATAACCACCAAACCGGCTGGCCGAGCTACTGAAGACATAACCATTTTTTTTGATCCTTTCGACAAATCAGTCGGACTTAGACCTCCTCAAGGACAAGCTGACATGGTTTTTGTCAGTCATCATCACTATGATCACGACAACGTCTCCGCTTTGAAAGGAGAACCGATTATAATCGATACCCCGGGAGAATATGCTATCAAGGGTATCAATACAACAGGGATTGATTCTTTCCATGACGATAAGGAAGGGGCTATTCAAGGCAGAAATACTGTTTTTACCATCGAATCTGAGGAAATAAGAGTTTGCCATCTTGGTGATTTGGGAGGAGAACTTACTTCGGATCAGATTGAGGATATGGAAGTTGACATTCTTTTTATTCCAATTGGAGGAAAATACACGCTTGATGGAAAGAAAGCAGCGGAACTTATCCGAAAAATAGAGCCGAATATTGTTATTCCCATGCATTATAAAACAAAAGGATCGCTAATAGACATCGACGATGAAAAAAAATTCTGCAACGAAATGGGAAATTGCCCCAAAGAAAAAATATCTAAGCTAAATATCAAGAAGAAGGATTTGGAAGGAAAAAATATGGAAGTAGTTCTAATGAGCATCGAATAATTCTTATAGGAAGCTACCCAATAAAAAACTGCCCACCGACAGGAAAATTCGTAAAAATTTAAAATGAATATTTCAAATAAAATCGAGGAAATACGCCAAAAACCGGAGCATATTAGGATTCGTTATGTTTGGGGATTAGTAACAATTTCCATGGTTGTTGTTATAATAATCTGGGTTTTTTCCCTTGAGGATTCATTTAAAAAAGTTGATTCTGGAAATGGACAAACTCTCCCTGATTTCAAAAAAAGCCTGGAAGAATTAAACAATATGAATCCATCTATTCAAGAAATAAACGAGAATCCATCAGGAAACGAAAGCAGTGTAAGCCAACCTCCAGAAGAGCAGAGTCAGACGAAAGAAAAACCAGAAGATGTTAAGGGAGAGTCAAGTATTAATGAATTAAACACCAACGATACTAAAGAAATAACTAATCCACTTTTTCCAATAGAGTAATATGAAAGAATTAAAAAAAGAAAATAATTTGACTGAAAACATACAACCTCGCCAAATTACGGAAGAGGTTCAACAATCATATCTGGATTATGCGATGAGCGTCATTGTTGCTCGTGCCCTTCCCGATGTCAGAGATGGAATGAAACCAGTTCACAGAAGAATTTTATATTCCATGTGGAGTACTGGTCTTCGCTCGACCGCTAAATTCAGAAAGTCAGCCACCGTAGTCGGAGAAGTTTTGGGGAAATACCACCCACACGGAGACAGCGCTGTCTATGATTCGATGGTCCGGTTAGCCCAGGATTTTTCAATGAGATATCCGCTTGTCTGGGGACAAGGAAACTTCGGCTCAATGGACGGGGACAGCGCAGCCGCCTATCGTTATACCGAAGCCAAACTCAAACAAATTGCCGATGAAATGCTCCTTGATATCGAAAAAGATACTGTTGATTTTATCCCAAATTTTGACGGAACCCACCCTGAACCAGTAGTCCTTCCTGCCAAACTTCCCCAGCTTCTTCTCAATGGAACAATGGGAATCGCTGTTGGAATGGCCACCAATATTCCTCCCCACAATCTTACCGAATTAGTTGATGCGATCGTTCATCTTATCGACAATCCTGACGCTACTATTGATGATCTTATGAATTTCATCAAAGGCCCTGATTTTCCAACCGGAGGAATAATCTATAATTCCAGGGAAATTAAAGAGGCTTATTCCGTCGGGAAAGGAAAGATTGTTACCCGGGGAAGGGCTGATATCATTGAAACAAAAAGCGGAAGCTTTCAAATCGTAATTTCCGAAATTACCTATGCCACAAATAAGGCTACTCTTATCACAAAAATTGCCGATCTCGTCAAAGAAGGAAAGCTCCATGGAATCAAAGATCTTCGCGATGAATCCGACAAAGATGGAGTAAGAATTGTCGTTGATCTTAAAAAAGATGCTTACCCACAAAAAATATTAAACAGCCTTTATTCTAATACAGATCTTCAAAAGAATTTTAATGTGAATATGCTGGCTCTTGTTGATGGGATTGAGCCACAAATTCTTAATCTCAAGTCAATTCTGGAGCATTTTATTAAACACAGAAAAATTGTCATTACCAGAAGGACCCAGCACGACCTCCAGAAAGCCAAGGATCGAGCTCATATCCTTGAGGGACTCAAAAAGGCTCTCGATCATATTGATGCCATAATCGAAACTATCAAAAAATCTGCCACTAAAGAAATCGCTCATCAGAATTTAATGAAGAAATTCAAGCTTTCTGATAGGCAATCTACTGCTATTTTGGAAATGAAGCTTCAGACTCTGGCTGGTCTAGAAAGAAAAAAGATTGAAGATGAACTTAAAGAAAAGAAGCTTCTCATCGCCCAGCTTGAAGAACTCTTGAAGAGCACTAAAAAGATATTAGCCGTAGTTAAGAAAGAAATACTTGAAATAAAAGAAAAATACGGGGACGAAAGAAAAACCAAGGTAATTAAGGGAGGAATCGGGGAATTCAAACAAGAAGATTTAATTCCCAACGAAGAGGCCATTATTACCATTACCCAAGATGGATACATTAAAAGGATGGATCCAAACTCTTATAAAGTTCAAAAAAGAGGCGGAAAAGGAGTAATTGGAGCCACTACCAAAGAAGGTGATTCCATTGAACAAGTTACCAGTGTTATGACTCATGATAATCTGATGTTTTTCACCAACTCCGGAAAGGTTTTCCAAACCAAAGCTTATGAGATTCCGGTTTCCCAAAGAACCGCCAAGGGACAAGCAATCGTAAACTTCCTTCAGCTTTCCCAGGACGAAAAAATAACCGAAATGATCGCCTTCAATAAAGATGATAATTACAAATTCTTCTTTATGACCACCGGAAACGGAACTGTGAAGAAAGTAAAGATAGAAGATTTTGAAAATGTGAGACGGTCGGGACTCATTGCTATAAGCTTAGATGAAGGTGACACTTTAGGCTGGGTAAGGCCAACCACTGGAACTGATGAAATTATCATCACCACTGCTCAAGGACAAGCTATTCATTTCAAAGAATCAGATGTTCGCGCCATGGGAAGGAATGCTGCCGGAGTTCGCGGAATCAAACTCAAGAAAGATGACAGGGCTGTAGGCATGGATTCAATCTTTAAAAATCAAAAAGGAAACCAGTTGCTCATTATTTCTGAAAATGGATTTGGAAAAAGAACTGAGCTCAAATTTTACAAAATCCAGAAGCGCGGAGGAAGTGGAATAAAAACTTCAAGTGTTACAACCAAAACCGGAAAATTAGTCGCCGCTAAAGTAGTTAATGCTGACGATATGGAGGTTGATATGCTAATTACTTCTGCCCAAGGACAGATTATCAGAATTCCACTTAAAAGCGTTTCGGTTTTGGGTCGTGCTACTCAGGGAGTCCGCATTATGAAACCCAATCCCGGAGACAAAGTTTCCGCTACTGCCGTACTCTAGACAAAAATTTAATATTATATTAGAATAAAAATTCCAAACTCAATAACAAATAAATCAATAATTAATTAGCAAACATTGGTTCTGGAGAATCCGAACGAATGTTTTGCCAAAAAGCTATGCTTAACCACAAACAAAAGGAAAAAGTAACCAAAGAAGTAAAAAGACACGAGAAAGACACCGGTTCTCCGGAGTATCAAATCGCTCTTTTTACCGAAAAGATTAAAAAACTTACCGCTCATCTTAAGAAAAATGCGAAAGATTTTCATTCAAGGCGAGGACTGCTTAAGATGGTTTCCAAAAGAAGAAAACTGATGGAATATCTCAAAAAGACCAACGAAAAGATGTATAAAGCAACCATCAAAAAACTAGGGCTTAAGGGTTAAAATATACTTTTACAATATATGCTATAATAAAAACAGGTAAAACCTGTTTTTATTATTTTAACAAAACTATGGCAAAATTTTTAGAACAAAGGGTTGGAGTACTGGTAGACATTCAAAATCTCTACTATAGTGCTAAAGTCCTTTATGGGAAAAAAGTGAACTTTAAAAAAGTTCTAGAGGAAGCAGTAGCTGGCAGAAAATTAATCCGCGCAATTGCTTACGGAATAAAAACGCTCGAGGGCCAAGAAGAAAAATTTTTTGAAGCTTTGGAAAAACAAGGATTTGAAGTAAAAACTAAAGATCTTCAGGTTTTCCCTGGGGGACAAAAAAAGGGAGACTGGGACGTAGGAATCGCTGTCGATGCTATCAAAATGTCGAAGAGTCTTGATGCAGTCATTCTCATCTCAGGAGACGGAGATTATATTCCGGTTGTTGAATACGTCCAGAACACGACTGGCTGCCGAGTAGAAGGAATGGCTTTTCTCGAATCCGCCAGTGGAAAACTGATCGAGGAACTGGATGATTTCACTAATCTAAGCGAGAGTAAGAAAAAGTTTTTGATATAAGTCCCAAGTCATTATTCTAAAATCTAACAAAAATCAGCTCCCAGGAGCTGATTTTTTTAAAAAAGAGTGAAAATGGATATTTCATTTAACCATATACACCAGGAGATAATTCCTTTTATAACTTTGTCCCTTGAATTTTGCGTATCCTGATCTTTTTATTATTTTTTCTATCTTAAAATATTTCCCATAAAGATTTTGAAAATCTTCCTGAGAAAAAACTCTTTCAACTAAATTAAGTTCCGGCATTTGGTAGGTATCTTTTTCTTTCCCAGGAAAAAGCTTCAAAAGATTTTTTGCATTTTTATCTCCATCCTTGCATAATGCCCTCACAAAAAAAATCCCGCCCTGCCTTAGCGTCCGATTGACCTCACACAAATATTTTTCCCTTTCTTTTTCGTTTAAAGAATTCGAAGAAGTAACATCCAAAACTAAATCAAAATAATTGTCTTCAAAAGGAAATTCTTCTCCCATACTTTTATTGAAATATTCCACATTTAACTTTAAATCTTTTGATCTCTTTCTGGCCAACTCTATCGCCGAACCGGAAATTTCCATTCCGAAAACATTATTTCCGAGAGAGGCAAGATAATTCGAATTCCTTCCAGTACCTGATCCAAGATCAAGAATGTTAAGATTTTTAAAGTCTACCTTTTTGGTTTTTTTCAAATATTTAAAAAATCTTAAAACATCATTCTGGGGTTTGTCATCCTTGGTAACCAGAAGTGCATCCTGATATTCCTTTTCCCAAACTTGAAATTGTGCCATAAACAAATTAATATTAAGAAATAAATTGTTAATTTTGTCAATGCTATTCTTTTTTCTCTGAGGTTAGTCCTGTGAATTTATTACTTATACACATCTTAACCCCAACTATCATTCCCAAAATAAGCCAGAACATTACTTGTCCTTGTTGAATATCCCAAAAGTAATGATCAAAAAGCATAACAAACAAAAAACCTAAAAATATCCCCTTTAAATAATTATAGAATGTTCCACGTGGAACATTCTTCATTATTTCCCAAATGAAAAAAATAAACAAAACCAAACCTAAAATTCCCAATTCATTTAAAATAATCAAAAAGACATTATGAACCGGCTGGAATTGCCAATCCTGGATGTTTTTAATATTCTCAAGATTCAACACAAACTGTCCAGATCCAATTCCCAGGAAAGGATTTTTCATAAATGTTCCACGTGAAACATTTAAATAGAACATCCTATCTTCAATACTTTTTCCTATTATTGAATAAAAATTTGGCTTGATTGCAATAATTAACAAAATGATTATTCCTACGACCAAAGTAATTTGCTTAAAATGTTCCACGTGGAATAATTTTTTGACTCTTTTTTTGAAAAACATTCCATATTCTTCTATTAGTGAGACGGATTTATCATTTTGGTAACACAAATAAAGAATTGAGATTGATAAGCCGATCCAAGCAGACTTCGAAAAAGTCAAAAACAAAGCCAACCCTTGAATGCCTAAAACAATACAACAGATGTAATTGTTCCACGTGGAACAATTTTCATCACTTTTATGTTTCACGTGGAACAATTTGAAGTATGCCCCGGTCAAAATTATGGAAAAAACCAGAAATCCTGCCAAAATATTAGGATGAGGAAATAATCCATAAGATCTGATGTATTTCTCTCCGTCGAGCATAATTTTAGCCACCCCTGAAATATCTGGAGAAATTATGCTTTCTTTAATCCAAATCAATCCGATTGATTTTTGGATAATAAATTGCCAGATTGCAATAATAGATTGAATTACTCCGGTAAATATGATTATTTTGACAGAATTATTAAAAATGTTCCACGTGGAACAATTTTTTATATCTTTATATTCCCGGTAGAACATTTGAAAAGTAATCCACAAATAAAGCAAAAATAATTCAAGTAATTTTAAAGATCTGAAAATAGCCAATTGCCAGTTATTCGACCAAGAGATACTAGCAAAGGAAAAAATAACCAGGAATAGGGGAATTATAACAATTTTTTGCTTTAAATAAGGTGTTAAATTAAGATTGCTACTTGACTTATTGAATATTTTATTGCATAGTATAAACAACCCTCCGCTCGCTAGCATCAATAAAAGAAAAATATCGGATAAATATAAATATATCCCCGTATACTCATTAAATTGGCCTCTTATTGGATAGAAAAATAAAACCTTTCTAATCGAAAAAGTAAATGTAATCAGAAATCCATAAAAAGACCACGTTTTAACTTTATTCAGAAAATTAATTGTTTCTTGCATATTTTAATTATACATCATTCTTTTATTCTTCAACATTACTTTTTGAATGTTTTCGTGATATAATTCAATCATTGCGTTATGTTGTTTAAAATACAAATAAAGTGAAAGGATAGGGGTGACAAAATGAAAAAAAACCTTGTCTTGTCTCCTCTTATAATTAAGGGGAAACATAGCCTTCCTGTTATTCAGGGAGGAATGGGCGTTAGAATTTCTACTTGGCAGTGTGCTCGCGCTGTTGCCTTGACAGGTGGAATTGGAATTCTTTCAGGTACCGCAATCCACATCATCATTGCTCGATTACTCCAACTAGGTGATCCAGGAGGACATCTGAAGAGAGCATTTGATGCTTTTCCCTTTCAAGAAACTGCGAAGAAAATGTACAAGAAGTATTTTATCTCGCAGGGGAAAAGGGAGGATGAAAAATTCCGTGATCCTGAAATGTTTTCTCTTTCTCCTAGCCGTGAACTCATTGAGCTCACAGTACTCGCCAATTTTGCTGAGGTTTTTTTAGCAAAAGAAGGACACGATGGCATAATCGGCATAAATTACATGGAGAAAATTCAGATGCCACATATTTATTCCTTTTTCGGAGCAATGTTGGCAGGAGTTGATATTGTTACTGCCGGCGCCGGAATACCCATTCAATTTCCTTCGATTTTGGAGGATCTGGCTGAGGGAAAGGCAGTTGAATATCGGATCGATGTAACCGGAGCTGCACCTAGAGAATTCTCTATGCAATTTGATCCAAAAGATTTTTTTTCTCCACATGCTATCCCGAAGCTATCAAAGCCGGATTTCTTTCCAATAATTTCCTCGACTGTTCTTGCAAAAACACTAGCCAAGAAACTTCTGGGGAAAATTAAGGGCTTCGTCATCGAAAAGAGTCTGGCCGGAGGACACAATGCTCCACCGCGAGACAAAAAGTCCTTCAATGAGCGAGGAGAACCAATCTATGGACCAAAAGATGAGGTTGATCTTTCGGTTATCAAGACCCTGGGAATCCCTTACATATTGGCTGGAGGCTATTCAAATCCAGAAAAAGCCAACCAGGCTTTCAGGGATGGTGCGGTAGCGATTCAAGCTGGAACCATCTTCCAATATTCAGAAGATTCTGGACTAGATCCACGTCTTCGCTCTATTGCGAAGTCTATGGCTTTTCAAGGAAAGTTGGATGTTCTTACTTCCGGAGTTTCTCCGACTGGCTATCCCTTTAAAATAGCTTTAATCCCAGGAACATTATCCGATCCAGCTGTCTATGTTAATCGACCAAGAATATGTGACTTGGGATTTCTCCGCGAGCCTTATAAAAAGGAGGATGGTTCCGTGGGCTATCGCTGTTCAGCTGAACCAATAAATGCCTACGTCAAAAAAGGAGGAAAAGAGGAGGATTGCCAAGATAAAGTTTGCCTATGTACTTGTCTTATGGCAAACGCTAGTCTGTCTCAGCGCAGAGCCGAAGGTTATATCGAGCCACCGCTAGTAACTAGTGGCGACGACACCTCCTTCATCCATTCATTAATGTCCGGGCCAGATGATTCATACAATGTCGAGGATGCCATTATGTTCATTCTCGGAAAAATAAACTAATTTTTCACATTATCAGCCCATGAGACTCACCAAATAATTCGGTGAGTCTTTTCTTATTGACCAATCTCAAAAAATTGGTATGATTAGTTATGTGGTTTTAAAAATTTTGGGCCGTTAGCTCATTTGGTAGAGCGCATCCATGGCATGGATGAGGTGACCGGTTCGATCCCGGTACGGTCCACAAATGATCTGCAATTTTTCGCAGTCATTTTTTTGTTAAATTTTTTGGTTAGTGTTATTGTATAGTCATTGACATTATAAGATAAAAATTCTCATGAAAAAGATTATTTTTATTCCGGGTTGGATGAACACCCTCGAAACATATCGAAAATATGAAGGAGTTGAAATTTGGAAAAATATAAAAAACAACGAGATGCCAGATTTTGACTTTTTAATCGCGCATAGCATGGGAACCTTATTTGCCTTGAAGAACTACAAGCCGAGAAAAAACCAAAAGATTATTTTGGTAAATCCTCTCATTCCCAAAAGAAATATTATCAATTGGTTTTTCCGCTGGATAAAATTTCACCAAAAGGAAGGGCTCTCGGAAAAACAAAAAATCGTGCTGAATCCGATTCTTGTCATCGTTGGAATTTACAGGTGTGTTAAGCTCCTTGCACTGGATTTTTCAAAAATATTCAGTTTAATTCCCAAAAACAATCTCGTTATCCTGAGAGGGAAAAATGATTATTTTTTTTGCGACAATCTGGCAGTTGAGTTTGCTAGGTTAAAAAATATACAAATGATTGAAATTGAAAATGTCGGACATAATTGGAATGAAACATACGACCAGGAAATACAAAAGTTAATCGGTGAATAAAAAATTTATTTTTCCGCTAATATCATTTAGCTCTCATAGTTCAATGGATAGAACAAGGGACTCCTAAGCCCTAGATGCAGGTCCGATTCCTGCTGAGAGCACCAAAATTATATGCTTAAAAAAATTCCAAACTTCGTAACAAATATACTAGAGCAACTTGAAGGCGCCGGTTTTGAAGCATACGCTGTCGGAGGATGCGTGCGTGATTTGATTATGAAACGCCAGCCAAAAGATTGGGACATCACCACCAATGCCAAACCGGAAGAAATAATGAAAATATTTCCTGACAGTTTTTGTGAAAATAAATTTTTTACCGTTGGAGTAAAAACTGAAGATAAAATTTTTCCCGTAGTGGAAATTACTACTTTTAGGATAGAAAAAAAATATTCCGACAAGAGACATCCGGATAAAGTTGAATTTGCCAAAACTCTGGAAGAGGATTTAAGCCGTCGCGATTTTACAATCAACGCCTTGGCGCTTAAGCTCAAAAACAAAGATTTTGAAATAATAGATTCATTCGAGGGGCAGAAGGATTTGAAAAATAAAATTATCCGGGCTGTTGGAAATCCAAATGAAAGATTCGATGAGGATGCCCTTCGTATGATGCGCGCTGTCCGCTTTGCCTCTGAAATAAATTTTGAGATTGAAAAGAAAACATCGGAAGCAATAAAAAAGAATATCAAAAATTTACAGTATATTGCCGAAGAAAGAATCAAAGATGAACTTCAAAAAATTATCTTATCCGACAGGCCAAGCGAAGGAATCGACCTGCTTCATGAAACAGGACTTTTAAATTTCATAATCCCAGAATTGGAAAAAGGATACGGGGTAAAACAAAACAGGCATCACATTTACACTATCTATAAGCACAACCTCTTATCCTTAAGGTTTTGTCCATCAAAAAAACTGGAAGTCCGTCTTGCTGCACTCCTTCATGATATTGCCAAACCCCAGACCAAAAGGGGCGAAGGACCATATTCAACTTTCTATAACCATGATCACGTTGGTGCCAGAATAGCAGAAAAAATATTAAAGCGCCTCCGTTTTTCCAATGATATTGTTGAAAAAGTTAGGCTTCTTATTGATAATCATATGTTTTACTATAATCCTGATGAAGTGGGAGAAAGTTCTGTTCGACGCCTGATTAAAAAAGTAGAATTGGAAAATATTAAGGATCTCATCGACCTCCGCATCTCTGACCGATTGGGCTCCGGGGTTCCAAAAGCCAAACCATACAAGCTTCGTCACCTGGAATACATCATCGATAAAGTTTCCAATGATGCTATTTCCGTAAAGATGCTTAAGATAAACGGAAATGATCTGATGAAAGTTTTGAATATCAAGCCGGGACCGAAAATCGGAACGATTCTTAATGTCCTCCTGGCCGAAGTAATTGAAGAGCCGGAAAAAAATAACAAGAAATATCTGTCCAAACGCGC
>JAKLHP010000070.1 GCA_022710085.1 Patescibacteria group bacterium
AACCGGACTTTCCGGAAAGAATCTTAAGAGCGCTTCTGTTGTTTTTGCTCAGCAGGGGCTTTCGGAACCTCAGGTTTCCATCAAATTTGATGCAGAAGGAACGAGTATGTTTTCTGATTTGACCAAAAAGAATCTCAATAAAACGATTGCCATTTATCTTGACAATCAAATAATCAGCGCTCCTAGGGTACAGACAGAAATCACCAACGGAGAAGCAGTTATAACTGGAGATTTTACCGTAGATGAGGCTAAAAAATTAGCTCAGAGGTTAAATGAAGGCGCCCTGCCTGTTCCGCTTACCCTGGAGGGGCAAGAAAGTATCGATTCTGTTTTAGGTGCTGAATCGCTCCAAAAAAGCTTGATTGCCGGAATAATAGGGCTAATTGCCGTTATGGTCTTTATGATAATCTATTATCGATTCCTTGGACTTATCGCTTCACTAGCTCTTGTTACCTATACTGCTTTTATGGTTTCAATTATAAAAATCTCCGCTTATTCTCCCTGGCAGATAACCTTGACCTTGTCAGGAATAGCCGGAATAGTCCTTTCAATCGGGATGGCAGTAGATGCGAACATCTTGATATTCGAAAGAACCAAGGAAGAAATTCGCCGGGGAAGAAATATTTCTGGTGCCGTCGAAGAAGGATTCAAGCGTGCCTGGACCAGTATCCGCGACGGGAATCTTTCAACGATTATTACATCTTTGATTTTGATACTCTTCGGGACAGGATTCATCAAGGGATTTGCTATAACCCTTATTCTTGGAGTTTTGGTCTCTTTGTTTACGGCAATCGTAATTGTTCGGACGACGCTCAGATTTTTTGGAACTCACTGGCTGGAAGAAAGAATGTGGCTGATTATGAGAAATAAAAAATCTAAAGAAGAAAAAAATGATTAATATAATCGACAAAAGAAAATATTTTTACGCTTTTTCCTTAACTATTACAATAATAAGCCTTATTGCGCTTTCTGGATGGGGACTTAAGCTTGGGAAAGATTTTACCGGTGGAACCAGAATGACCATCCAGTTGAGTCAGGAAATTGAAACCCAAAAAATTCACGACGGTCTTAATGAGCTTAGTCTTAGTGAGCTTACAATACAAAAATCCCAAAATAACACGGTTATCATAGGCTATGCATCATCTGACGAAGCAAATAATGAAAAAGTAAGAGAAAAATTGAAATCATTGGATGAAAATTTCAAAGAAATCAAGACAGAGTTCACCGGATCTTCTGTTTCTGATCAAATAAAGAAGAACGCATTTCTTGCCGTGATTTTGGCCAATATCGGAATAGGTATTTTTATTGCCTGGGCATTTCGAAAAGTATCAAGGCCGATTCCTTCCTGGCAATATGGAATTGGAGCTGTAGTTGCTCTCATCCATGATATTTTAATTACAGTTGGAGTCTTTGCTTTTTTGGGCAAGTTTCATGGTATTGAAGTTGGAGTTCCTTTCATAGCCGCGCTTCTCACCATTCTTGGTTTTTCTGTCCACGACACGATTGTTGTTTATGATAGAATCAGGGAAAATCTTTTAAGATCCAGCAGTAAGGAAAATTTTGAAGAAATAGTCAATAAATCGCTTAATGAAACTCTGGCTCGCTCAATTAATACCTCTCTTACGGTTTTACTTGTTCTTGCGGCAATCGTTATGTTTGGAGGAGATTCAATCCGCTATTTCTCGGTTGCGCTTCTGGTTGGAATATTCTTCGGAACCTATTCATCGATTTTTGTCGCCTCATCGCTTTTGGTAACAAGTTATAAGTTTAAAATGAAGAAATTTTAGCATGTGGAATCCATTTAAGAAAAAAACTGATATTGATGATCCCAATCAAATGGGGTTTGTTCAGCGTATCGCGATGAAAAAAATGATGTCAATGAGTCCGGAACAAAGAGAAAAAATGATGCGAAAAGTAATGACTCCTGAAAATATTTCCAAAAATAAGGATAAAATTTTGGCAGCCATGGAGCAAATGAAGGCTTCGGGGCAGATGTCTGCAGATCAGATAGAGTTGGCAAAAAGAAAATTAGGGCTCTAAAAACCCCAGGGAGGAGAAGATGTCTGAAAAAAAGTTTGAAGTAGATAGGGGAGAAGCAGATCCTCTGGAAAGCTCCCGGGTTTTAATAAAGGAGCTTCGCGAGGGAAAAGAAGAGACAGTGATAATAATGTCGGTTTTCAAAAAGAACTACGCGGTAATGATCAGAATCCTAGATTCAGTGTCGATTGTCGTTGCTGATAAAAAAAGCACGACTGTCGTAATGACGGTTCCTCCGGAAGTTGTTAAAGAGGCATTCGAAAAACTTTTCGGATAAAAGACGAGTCCAGGCGAGTGATTATTTCCTCGCCTTTTTCATTTGCCAAAAATGGCTTAAATTGATATATTTACTTATATGAGCAAAGTTATTAACGATGAAAAACTAATAGATGAGGTTTTGGACCGGGGAGTGGAAAATATTTTTCCAAGTCGGGAAGAATTGAAAAAGGTTTTAATAAGCGGAAAAAGAATCCGACTCTATTGCGGCTACGATCCGACAGCGAAATCGCTTCACATTGGAAATGCAATTTCTGTTAATAAACTCGGACAGTTTCAAAAATTAGGGCACGAAATCATCTTTCTTATTGGAGATTTTACCGGAATGATCGGAGACCCGACCGATAAAAGTGCAACCCGAACAAAAATAACCAGGGAAGAAACTTTGGAAAATAGCAAAAATTATCAAAAGCAAGTTTCTGGATATTTGAAATTCGACGGAGAAAATCCGGCAAAAGTTTTGTATAACAGCGAATGGAGCGATAAAATTAATTTTAAAGATTTGATAGAAATATCTTCTAATTTTACTGTTCAACAGATGCTTCAAAGAGATATGTTCCAACAGCGTCTGAAAGAAGAAAAACCGATTTATCTTCATGAGTTTTTGTATCCCTTAGCTCAGGGCTACGACAGTGTGGCGATGGATGTTGATCTGGAAATCGGTGGAAATGACCAGATGTTCAATATGCTTTGCGGACGAGATTTGATGAAATCTATCAAAAATAAAGATAAATTTGTTCTGACGATGAAACTTCTGACTGACGATACTGGAAAAAAGATGGGAAAGACGGAAGGAAATGTAGTAAACCTTGATGAAAATTCTGAAAATATGTTCGGACAAGTTATGGCCTGGTCTGATGGACTTATCGTTCCCGGTTTTGAACTTTGCACTAATTTACCAGAGGAAGAATTGGCTGAAATAAGGGAAAAAATGAAGGATTCTGACAATAATCCCCGCGATTTCAAATTGAAGTTAGCTTATGAGATAACCAAAATAAACCATGGAGAAGATGCGGCTAGAGGTGCCAGGGATTATTTTATCAAAACTTTTTCCCAAAAAGAAATCCCGGAAGATATTCCAGAAGTAAAAGCGGAAGAAAGCATGAAACTAATAGATTATTTGGTGAGCGCCAATGTTGCTAGCAGCAATAGCGATGCCAGAAGGAAAATTGAACAAGGCGGAGTAGAAATTGATGGAAATAAAATTGATGATTGGAAATTGGTTTTGGATAAAAGTTATGAAGGAAAAGTGATAAAAGTCGGGAAGAAAGATTTTGTGAGAATAAAGTTTTAAATAAAACTGATCAAAAGGGGGGTACTCCATGACAATAAGGTGTTTTATTTCAAGCGGGAAAGACAGAAAGAGGAGTGTGAAAAAGGTGAAAGCGGTCAAAAAAGAGAGGTTTATTCTGGGTAAGCCGATTGAGGACAGCGTTGAAGATATAGTGAAACTTGTAGGATTTTCTCCTATCCGAGTATGCTATATCGTCATTAATGCAGAGCTTTTTTGCAGCTCTGAATTGAGATTTTTCTGTCCAGAATCAGAAAATTCCAGCAAAGTTAGAGATGAACTTCTCAGAGAAATTTTCAAGAAAGGAGTCACGAAAGTATTGTAAAAAATC
>JAKLHP010000071.1 GCA_022710085.1 Patescibacteria group bacterium
AGCACGGCCGTTTTTTTATTGAGCAGTGGTTTTCGATAACGAAACTCTGAAGCGTATTCAACTTCTATCGGAATTCCTGCATACTCTTCCAGCATATATTCTCCAACCAGGCCGGCATGATAGGAAGTTCCGCAGCTGACGATTACTATTCTCTCGATTTCCCGAAGTTTCTCTGAAACATCAAAAAGTCCTCCAAGTTCAGCCATTCCGTCTTTCACAATAAGCCTGCCCCGGATGGCATCGGAAATTGCATCCGGCTGTTCAAAAATCTCTTTCAGCATAAAATGGTCGAATCCCTGTTTTTCCGCTTTTTCGATTGACCAGTCGAGTTTAGAAATATCCTTTTTGACCAATTTGTTCTTAAGATTGATGATTTCATAATTATCCGGTTCAATGACCACTACTTCTCCGTCTTCCAAAAAAATTACTTGGTTAGTATGGCGGACAATTGCTGAAACATCCGATGCCAGAATATATTCTCCATTCCCCAAGCCAAGGACCAATGGACTTCCGAATCTTGCTGCGATAATTTTATTGGGTTCTTTCTTATTTATTATTGCGAGTCCATACGTCCCTTGAAGCAATTTCAAAGCCTCAAGGACAGAATTTTTGAAATCCAATTTTTTGTTGAATTCCTCGATAAGATGCGCCACCACTTCCGAATCGGTTTCCGAATGAAATTTATGTCCTTTCTTTTCCAATTCTTCTTTAAGCTCCTGGTAATTTTCAATAATCCCATTATGAACCAGGAAAATATTTCCCTTGCAATCCGAGTGGGGATGGGAATTTTTGTCGCAAGGTTTTCCATGGGTTGCCCAGCGAGTATGAGCGATTCCGGCATCCCCGGAAACATCTCTTCCGTTGATTTTATTTTCAAGCTCCGAAACTTTCCCGACAGATTTGAAAGTAGTTATTTTCTCCTGATTCAAAAGAGAGATTCCAGCCGAATCATAACCTCGATACTCCAAGCGCTTAAGCCCTTCAATCAAAATCGGGGCAGCTTTTTGCTTTCCAATATAACCTACGATTCCGCACATAAAAATTTCAATTAATGCTTAAAATAATCATCAGCAATAATCCGAGAATCATTGCTAAAATTCCAAACCATCCGAATATTTTCACCCAGAACGGATGAGTTTCCGAGTTCATTATTTTCTTATCATCTCCCACTATCATAATAGCGATAAGGAGAGGGATAGCAATGATTCCATTTATGAAGGCTGAATAATAGAGAGCGGCAATCGGGTTTATTCCGAAAAAGTTCAAAGCTAATCCAAAAAGGATGGAAAGAATAATCACCATGTAAAATCCTTTAGCCCGGGTAAATTTAAGTTCAAGACCTTCTTTCCATTTCATCATTTCTGAAATCGCATAAGCGCCAGATCCGGCTAGAACCGGAACGGCCAAAAGTCCGGTTCCGATTATTCCGGCAGCGAAAAGAAAATATGCCCAGTTTCCCGCAAAAGGACGAAGAGCAAGAGCAGCTTCTTCAGCCGAACTAATTTCATTGATTCCGTTTTTAAAAAGCACCTGGGCAGTAGTAATAACTATAAAAAAGAAAACGATATTGGCCAGCACCATTCCGGTTTTTACATCTGTTCTCATCCTGCTTATTCTTTCACTCATTTTTTTCTTGGTGCGTTTTTCTTTAATTATCTTATTTTCTTCAACCTCCTCCGAAGCCTGCCAGAAGAAAAGATAAGGAGTTATCGTTGTTCCGAAAACGGCAACCATCGCAAAAATATATTCCTTGCTTAGGCTGATTTGAGGAATAAAAGAATTTTTAAAAATAAGGTGCCAATCGTGATTTATGAAAAAACTGGCTATCACATAAGAAAGAATTGAAAAAGCCAGCCATTTAAGGATCTTCACGTAAAGATGATACTGGACAAAAACTTCAACAAAAATTATCAGCAAAGCAAAAAATATTGCTCCCAGATAAAAGCTTGCGCCCGTAAGCATCTCCAAAGATGCTGCCATCGCTCCCAGATCGGCACCGATATTTACTATATTGGCAATGATGAGGAGAAAAACTATAACAGCCACCACCTTTTTTCGATAATGTTTCTGAAGCACTCCGGCCAATCCTTTATTGGTAACTACCCCGATCCTGGCACAAGCTTCCTGAACAGCCAGCATTATCGGAAGGAGCCAGGCTGCCATCCAAAGAATCGACAGACCGAATTTCGCTCCAACTGAAGAATAAGTCCCAATTCCGGATGGATCATCGTCAGAAGCTCCGGTAATAAGTCCCGGTCCCAGAGCTTTCAAGAAAATTTTTGATTTTTTCCAAGGATTTTTGGCAATCTCTTTTACTTTAAAAACTTCCGACTCAGTAATTTGAAAAGTGCCATCTATCGCCTTTTTGGCTTCAACTTCTCCCCACAATATCAGCTTTCTTGCCACAATTAAGGGAATTCCTGCTTCTCTTCTAAATTCAGACAAAGTAAGAATTTTTTCTTTTTGTTTTTGGTTTTCCATTTTATTCCTCTATAAATTTTATTACCTCATTAAAGTCCTTCACTTGGAAATCACAATATTTGTTTTTGCTGTCTGAAAACCTCCCCTCTTCCCTGACCATATGGAATGTCACCATGCCTGGATAACTTTTTTTAATATCTCTCAGAAACTTTACCCGGTCATCCAAAAAAATTAATGCCTCTCCAGGTTCAATGTTTTTTTTGCTAAGAAATTTTTTTATTCCTACTGCCTTGGAAACATCCACAATCAATATTTTCTTGAAATACTTTTCAATTCCGGAATTTTTTATTTTTTCTCCCTGAAATCTTTTTTCTCCGAAAGAAACTATGTATAATTCTTCTTCTTTTAATTTTTTTAGAAAAGCAATCCCGTCTGCAAATATATACTTGCTAGTGTGTTTCAACAATCTGCTTATTTCTTTTTCGGCTTTCTTGGTTTCAAATCCGGCTGCTTTTATCCTTTTTATCTGCTCTTTGGGATTATATTTCCTCACTTTTTCATCGCCTTTCTTTTCTGAACCATCCTTGTAATAACGCCTGAATATTTTTTCCGAAATTCCATTTTTCTTGAAAATATCTTCAATATCAAAGAGGAAATCTTTCGTATTAAACAAAACATCGTCAAAATCAATAAAAATCTTCATATTCGTTATTTTATTTGAGAATTAAGGATTCTGAAAATTATTTTGGCCAGCTTGTCGCTGTCGTGACGGATAAAAGCCCTCTGGCCAGCAATTATATCCGCTTTTCCGTATATAACCTTTTCATTACTCAGGATATCTGTTTTGATAATCTTATATTTTCTTTTTTGATCTCTCAAGTCTTTAATTTTTACCAAAAATTCCTTTTTATTCTTATATTTTTTAACCAGATTGGAGCTTGGTTTCTTATTGTTAAAGGTAACGAAATCAATCCTATCCTTTCCGATATATTTGCCAATGGAATCAATATAATCTTCAAGAGTAAAGCTCTCAGTATGTCCTTCCTTGTTGACCAAATTACAATTAAAAACAACTTTAGCTCTTGATTCTATTATGGCTTCACTGATTCCTTTCACGAGAAAATTAGGAACAATGCTGCAATAATAATTCCCAGGACCAATGACAATCAGATCAGCCTCCATTATTTTTTGGATAGCCTTTTTGCTGGCTTTAGCTTCCGGATACAGATATTTTCTCTTAATTCCTACTTTTCCTATTTCAAAATTGTGATTTACCCGTTCTTCTCCTTTTATTATTTTCCCATTTTTAAGCTGGACATAAAGATTGGTATTCTGGTCCGTAACTGGAATTACTTCTCCTTTAACATTAAGGATTTTTGATGCTTCTTCAACTCCCTTTGAGAAGCTTCCGTTT
>JAKLHP010000072.1 GCA_022710085.1 Patescibacteria group bacterium
CGGTTTGAATTTTATTCCCTGGGAAACAGTAGCGGTTTCCATGATGTATCTTCTAACTTTGCAGGAGAGGAAAGATGAAAAGAAAAACAAAAAGAAGAATCCCGAGAGCGATGAAAAACAGGAAGAAGATGAAGAATACGAAAAAGCAGCCTAAGTTTTTAAATTTTCAGCTTATAAGCTTTTCGTAAGTTGATGATTAATTTTTTTTAGTTACTTTCTAATTATGCCTTCAAAAATAATCTCAGCTGCTACTATCGGACTGAATAGTGAAATTGTCGAAGTGGAAGTCGATGTTTTGGGACAAGGGCTCCATACTTTTACCATAGTGGGGCTTCCCGATACGTCAATCAAAGAATCGCGTGATCGGGTGAGTTCGGCCATCAAAAACAGCGGATTCAAACCTCCGCATCAATGCGGCAGAATTACCGTTAATCTTGCTCCAGCTGACCTTCCCAAACTTACTCCAATTTATGATCTTCCAATGGCCTTGGGTTTTCTTTTGGCAACAGGCCAAGCTAATTTTGATTATAAAGACAAGTTATTTATCGGAGAGCTGGCTCTTGATGGAAAAGTAAGACAGGTTCAGGGAGTTCTTCCGATTACCTTATTTGCCAAAGAAAAAGGGATAAAAGAAATTTATGTTCCCTGGGAGAATGCTCCTGAGGCAAGCGTGGTTGACGGTATAGATGTGATTCCGGTCCACGATCTTTATTTTTTGGTAGGACACTTGATTAAAGAAGGAAACATTTTTCCTCATCCCAAGGTTCAAATCGATTCCCTTACTCAAGAAGGAGAATATCAATTAGATATGTCTCACATAAAGGGTCAGGAGCATGCCAAAAGGGCGCTTGAAATCGCAGCTGCCGGAGGGCATAATGTCCTTTTTAATGGTCCTCCTGGTTCAGGAAAAACGCTTCTGGCCAAAACTATGCCATCCATCCTTCCTAGAATGACTTTGGACGAAAGCCTTGAAATCACTAAGATATTTTCTATTTCCGGAAAACTTTCAAAAGGAGAAGCTTTGGTTAAAAGTCGTCCTTTTCGTTCCCCTCATCATAGTGCCAGTTCGGTTTCTTTAGTTGGAGGAGGAACGTTCCCAAAACCCGGAGAAATAAGCCTTTCTCATCGAGGAGTGCTTTTTTTGGATGAATTTGCCGAGTTTCCCAGACCTGTGCTTGAAAGCTTGCGCCAGCCGCTTGAGGATGGTATTATAACTGTCTCAAGAGCGAAGGGTTCCTTGGAATTTCCTGCTCGTTTTATTCTGGTTGCAGCTATGAATCCTTGCCCTTGCGGAAATGCTACTGATCCGGAAAGAATCTGCTCTTGCAGCCCTTCTCAGATAGTAAAATATCAGAGAAAAATATCCGGTCCGATTCTTGATCGTATTGACCTTCACATTGAAGTCCCCAGGATAAAATTTGAAAAGCTGGAAAGTGGAGAGCCGGGAGAAAATAGCAGAGAAATCAGGGAAAGGGTAGAAAAGGCCAGAAAAATTCAGGAAAAAAGATTTAAAGGGCTTGATATTGTCACGAACAGTGAAATGAGCTCTCATCAAATCAAAAAATTCTGTCCGCTAGGAGAAAAAAGCATAGAACTTCTCCGAAGTGCGGTTTCCTCCATGAGATTAAGCGCCCGGGCGTATTATCGAATTATTAAAATCTCCAGAACAATTGCCGATCTTGAGGAAGTGGAGCAAATTCAGCCGGCTCATCTGGCAGAAGCGGTTCAATATCGTTTTAAAAGTGATTAAATTTCTAGTTAATCTAGTCAGACCAATTTCTAATCATTATCAGTGTTAATCTTATTTGTTCAGATATTGAATAATTGAGATCCGATTAGAAATTATAAATTAGAGATTAGAAATTATTATGATTTTCAAAAAACCAAAATTTGTTAAAATATTATTCTTATTTTCCATCCTCATCCCGGGGTTTATTTTTTATTTCCTGTTCAGGGATAAAAAATCCGCAGAAATCAGTTTTGAAAATAAAAATAAAAACATAATCATTGTTGACGATGGAATGCGTCAAGAAACAAAAAATGTGTCCGAAGATTTTGTGAAAGATTTTATCAATGGAAAAAAAATAGCAATTAAAGAAAATGATTATGTCTTTCCTCCCGTAGATTCGAAAATTTATGATAATTCTGTCATAATTATTAAAAGGAATAAAAAAGTTTTTGTCAGTGTTGATGGAAAGAAAATAGAGGGAAACACCCTGGGAAACAGCGTGGCGGCGGCTCTTTATGATATTGATATAGAATTAGGAGAAGATGATTTTTCCATCCCCTCCGTTGAAAGTTCGATAAAAGACAAGACCAAAATAGAAGTAGTAAGAGTTGATATCAAAGAAGAAACAGTTAAAAAAGATGTCGATTTTGAGAAAAAAACCACCGAGGATGATAAATTGAGCTGGAGAACAAAAAAGGTAAGCCAGAAAGGAGCAAAGGGAGTTGATGAATATAAATACAAGGTGATTTCACATAATGGAAAAGAAATTTCCCGAAAGCTCCTTTCCAAAGAAAGAACCAAGGATCCGGTGCCGGAAATTTCAGTTCAAGGAACATATATGAAACTAGGAAAGGCGAATAGCGGTCAGGGAACCTGGTATGCTTATAAAGGAGGATTATTCGCTGCCAGCCTTGCGATTCCAAGGGGAGGATACGCCAAAGTGACCAATAAAGATAACGGGAAAACAGTGGTGGTACAGATTAATGATTCCGGTCCATATGGAAAAGGAAGGATTATCGACTTGGATAAGGTGGCTTTTGAAAAAATTGCCGATCTCGGAGCAGGAGTAGTAAATGTTAAAGTCGAACAAGTTTTAAATTAAATATTATGCCAAGCAAATTAGGACAAAATTTTCTGACAAACAAAGAAATTGTAAAAAAGATTATTAAGTCTTCCAGTCTGGCTGTGGATGATGTGGTTTTGGAAATCGGTCCAGGGAAAGGAATTTTGACCGAAGAATTGGCAAAGAAATGCAAGAAAATTATTGCAGTCGAAATTGATAAAAGTCTGGCCGGATGTCTGGCTGATAAGTTCGGAAAAAATAATAAGGTAGAAATTATTACTGGCGACATATTAAAATCTGATATTTTAAAGATTATTCCACACTCCCTGCTTCAAATTCCAGGCTATAAAGTTATTGCTAATCTTCCATACTATATTACTTCATCAATTATTCGAATGTTTTTGGAAATAGAATTCTATCCCAAAGAGATGATACTTATGGTCCAAAAAGAAGTAGCAGAAAGAATCGTGGCAAAACCGGGGAAAATGAGCATTTTGGCGAACTCGGTGCAATATTATGCCCGGCCAGAATTGTTGTTTTGCGTGGATAAAAACAATTTTGACCCGGTCCCGGAAGTAGACAGTGCGGTGATTCGCATAACACATAAAACAGAACACACAGCGAAAGAGGAAGCTAATAATTTTTTTCGTGTAGTGCGGGCAGGATTTTGCGCTAAAAGAAAAACTTTGGCTAACAATCTGGCCAATAGCTTTCATCTGGACAAAAAAGAAGTGGAGGATAAATTAAAAACGCTCGGAGTTCATTCCGGCGCCAGGGCTCAAGAGCTAGATGTTGATAAATGGAAAGAAATATCCCATTTATTTTTACAAAAAAACTAATTTAACCAGAATTATTCCATAAAAGGAAATATCTCCGATAAGCCACCAAAAAATATTTCGATAATTAATAATTCCCTGAGAGGAATTTTTTTTCATCTTAACAATCATCCAAAAAGAAATT
>JAKLHP010000073.1 GCA_022710085.1 Patescibacteria group bacterium
ACAGCATTTGAGCTACTTTCCATCGGTTTCCAAGTTCAAGAATTTCCTTTTCTGTCATAAGGTCCCGAAGAAACATTTTGGCCTCTTTTTTGCTTTTCAGAGCCAAAACAATTTCAATTAAATCTTTAGTTTTCTGATTATTCCACTTTTCCATAAAAAACAAATATACTTTACCAAAGTAAAGTATATCATATCCCAAAAACTTGTCAAAAAAATTATACAACCCAAACCAATTACCATATCTAAACTTTTTCCATATATCGGTATGTAGGTAAATTTATAAAATAAAAACTGTTGCGATTATTTGTTATGTTTTCTTTTGGACAACTTTTTTCCTGCATTCAAAAAAGCATTTATAAGCAAAAAATGAGCTGGATATTTTCTTCGAATATTATCAAATGCCGAACCAGTATAAACATTATTTTTGGAATTTTTTTCTTTTGTTTTTTTCTTAGCAATTTTTTCCAGAGCCGAATTATATCCCCCAAAACCGTCATACAGCCAGCGATAGACACTTTTGATATTATCATAACCAACATTTAATTCTTTCCTAATTTCATCATAGGTCGACCCATCAAGAAGCATTTTTGCAATAGCAATTCTTCTGGCCAGCATCAAGGACTCACTCGGAGTCAGAAGATCGCGAAAAAAATTCTTAACTTCCTCTCTGCTATCTAAGACAGAAATCATATCATATAGTTCATCGAGCATCTTATATCTATCCGCTTTATCCATACTATTAATTTTTACCTTTCCCATAAAAAATACAGCCTTTTTATTATTTACCTATATATCGGTATGTAGGTAAACAATAAATCCTAAGAAATCAACTATTTAATTTTCGCGAAAAGATGTTCATCAAGCAAATTGCCATCCATTTTCCTGGCATTCTTTTTCAGTATTCCTTCAAATTCAAAACCATTCTTTTTAAGAACGCCCATTGAAGCTTTGTTAAAAGAAAAAACTCCGGCATAAATTCTTTTGATTTTAAGTTCACTAAATCCAAATTTTACCATTTCTTTCACCACCTTTGACATTATTCCTTTTCCCCAATGTTTTCTTGCCAACCAATATCCAAGTTCCGCTTTATGATTTTTGATAATTCTATTGAAACTGACAGATCCCGAAACTTCTCCATTAATTTCAATACAAAAGTTAATATTGTCTTTCTTTTTCACTCCAAGCCATTCTTTGGCGTCTTTTAGCTTATACGGATATGGAACGGTCAATAAATTTCTGGCAATAATTTTATTGTTGATATTTTTTGCCAATTCTTCGGCATCTGACATTCGAAACGGACGAAGAATAAAATTTTTAGTTTTAATTATCATAAAAAAAATTATTAATAATTATCCGATTTCCGCACTAATTTGTGAAGCATACAAATTGAGCGTAGTGAGTGTAAAATTCGGCCTTGTTCCAACGGAACAACCTGAGTTTTTAGCGAACGAGTGATAATTTGTGCTGAACAAATTCCGTGAGGCCGTTTTCTTTTCTTCTACCTTTCTTTAAGGCTAAAGAAAGGTAGAAGACTGTAAAACTAAACAATCTTTCTAATTTCTTTCAAAAGTTCCGACAGAATTTTGTTCTCCGGAACTGATTTGATCACTTTCCCCTTCACGAAAATCGCTCCCATTTTCTTTCCTCCGGCCACGCCGATATCCGCTTCGCGCGCTTCTCCGGGACCATTCACCACGCATCCCATTACCGCTACTTTAATTGGCTTTTTAATTCCGACTAGCGCTTTCTCAACTTTCCCAGTCAAGCTAATCATATCAATTTCTGTCCGTCCACAAGTCGGACAGGAAATGAGTTCCGGACCGACTTTTCGTTTTTCAAGCGCGCTTAATATTCCAAATCCCGCTTTAATTTCTTCGATTGGATCAGCCGTAAGCGAAACCCTGATCGTCGCTCCAATTCCTTCATGCAAGAGCACCCCGATACCAATCGCATTTTTCATCGTTCCCATATATGAAGTTCCGGCATGGGTAATTCCCAAATGAAGCGGGTAATTAACTTTTTTTGCAAGAAGCCGATATCCTTCGACCATCTGAGGAACATCGCTAAATTTGATGGAAATCAAAATATCATGAAATTTTAAATCCTCAAGAATCCGGACATGGCGAAGCGCTGATTCCACGGCTGCTTTGGGAGTAGGACCATATTTTGCTTGCAGATCCTTTTCAATTGAACCGACATTGACTCCGATCCTGATCGGAATTTTTTTCGCTTTGCAAGCTTTCACTACCGCTTCCACTTTTTCCCTGGAACCGATATTTCCCGGATTAATTCGAATCTTATCCGCACCTTGCGAGACGCATTCAAGAGCCAATTTATAATCAAAATGAATATCTACCACCAAAGGAATATGGATTCTTTTCTTTATTTTTCCAATCACCTTGGCTGCTGCCATATCCGGAACCGCCACTCGGATTATTTCGCATCCCGCTTTCTCCAGGGCCAAGATCTGCTTCACTGTTTCTGAAACATTTCGCGTATCCGTGTTGCACATCGACTGAACCCGCACCGGATTGTCTCCGCCCAGAAAATAGGGTCCGACTTTCACTGCTCTGGATTTATATTTTTTCATGTTTAGAAAGTTAATTTTTACCATTTAATCCTACAACTTTCTTGCTTTTTTTTCAACAAAAAATCCGGCTCCAGGCCGGATTTGAAATTTATCTAGTGCCCTTATGGTTTCGGCTGATTCAACGGAAGTTCAATAATAAACCTGGAACCCTTTTCCGGTCCGTCGGATTCAGCCCAGATTCGTCCGTGATGAGCTTCAATTATATTCCTGCCCACATAAAGACCAAGCCCGGTTCCATTGGCATGAAGCCGCTTGGTGTCTTTTCCGCGGGAAAATTTGGCAAAAAGATACGGAAGATCATCCTTTCGGATACCGATTCCCGTATCGGAGACAACAATCCTCACAATGTCTCCCTTTATTGTCTCGAGTTTTTCCGATCGATGTTTCACGCTCCAGGTTATGTCTTTGAGAAGTCCAACTTTAACGGTCACTCCTCCCCTTCTTGTATATTTGATTGAATTATCAATGAGATTGGAAATCACCTCTCTTATTTTAGAAGTATCCACCTCGATCTCAGGAATAGATTCAGAGGGAAACTCTATGTTGAAATAAAGCTTCTTGTCCTTAGCCAGAATAACAAAGGTGTCGGAAAGATCCCTGATAATATCTTCAACTTTTTTCTTTTCGAAATTAAATTCCATCTTCCCTGATTCAATCTTGGAAATATTAAGAAGCTCTTCTACTAGCTGGACCAATCTCTCATTGGAAGCATAAATTTTGTTGATTGGCTCGGCAATATTCGATTCAACTTTTCCGTAAGTTCCTTCCAGAATAAGTGAAGCATACCCCTTGATAGCGGTCAGAGGGGTTCGGAGCTGATGGGAAGCGATAGAGATAAACTCTGATTTAGCATTATCCAACTTTCTCAATTGATCGTTGGCAATCGCTAATTTTTCCGTTAGCTCTTGAAGCTCTTCCTTTCTTCTGATTTCCGCCTTCACGGATTTAATCAGGAATATTCCAAAACCAATGGCTAAAAACAAGGTAATTCCGGTCAGAATTTTATTCATATCCGATGTAATGAAGAAAAACTGAGAACCAAT
>JAKLHP010000074.1 GCA_022710085.1 Patescibacteria group bacterium
ACATTCCGATTGTAACCGCAATTATTATAATTATCACCGTTCCCAACCAAGTCGGAATCTTTTGATTTTTCATTTTGTTTTATGATTATTTAAGAATCAATTGATGATTCAATTATATCGCAATAAGATGTACCGCTATTACTGCTAAAGTTGAACCTTAGACTATTCAAATGATATATGATTCAGGAAATTTTCAATAAATTTTTCGTCTAGCAATTCATAATTTATAAAATCTATCTCAATAACATCGTTGACTAGATTTATTATATAAGCTTTTGATAGCTTGTTATCTTTTTCTATTTTTTTATAAACAAATGCGCTGGTGTTTAACTTTTTAAGCTGCATTTCTTGTAAAATCTTATCGCGCGGCACATTTAATACGAGACGATTGAATTTTTCTTTGGCAGTTAGTTTAACAATGTTATCCATAGAACATTCTTTTTCCGAATCGGGACATCCACTCATAACATAATCAGTAATACGAATATAGGGCGATGAATTATCTCGGCTTGGAAGATTGATAAAATGTTCTGATGCATTATCCATATCACCACAACATCTAAACTCCCAATTTTCTGGATAGGAAAATTCTATATTTGGAAATTTGTAATCATGACCGGAAAAAAGATTTGGGTTATTCCAAAAATTACCATGATTTATTGTTGTCCATTTATCAGATATCTCAATAAGGCTATCTTTTTTTGATTTATCAAGTTTATCTATTTGAAAAGATTGTAGTTCAGATTCTGAAAAATTACTTTCCTCAATTTTCCACACAAACATTCCAGCCGTCACAGCCATAATGACGATTATGATGATTCCTAGTTTTGTGCTAATTTTTTGGTTCATTTTTTTGTTTTTACTTTTTTGTATCCCCATTATATCTCCAAAACGATAAAATTTCCATAAGGTTTTCAGTATTTGTCGCAGTTTTATTTTTCAGAAAAATATGAAGCCAACCCCCATGTTTTTATTAATTTGCTTTTTATAGTATAATAAAACCACTTGAAACTTACGACCTGTAACTTGCAACATATTTATTTTTCTAAAAATTTAAAGTTTCAAGTTTCACGTTTCAGGTTGCGTGATTTTTTATGTTTCTAAGGAAAATCGAAATTTCAGGGTTCAAATCTTTCGCTCACAAAACTGTGCTGGAATTTGCCAGTGGTAGCGATACTAAGGATGACGGAAAACGTTTTCCCATTACGGCGGTAGTCGGACCCAACGGCTCAGGAAAATCCAACGTGGCGGATGCGATCCGCTGGGTAATGGGCGAGCAATCGATGAAAAATCTTCGGGGAAAAAAATCCGAAGATATTATTTTTGCCGGCTCGGGGAAAAAAGAAAGATTGGGAAGCGCCTGGGCTTCTTTGTATTTTGATAATCATGATAAAAGAATCCCTTTGGAATTTTCGGAAGTGGTGATAACCCGGAAACTTTTCCGAAGCGGGGAATCCGAATATCTCATCAACGGAAGCAAAGTCAGACTTTTGGATGTTATTGATCTTCTGGCCAAAGCCGGAGTGGGAAAGGAGAGCTATTGCGTGTTGAACCAGGGGATGTCAGATTCAGTTTTGAACGCCACTCCTTCCGAGAGAAGGATGGTGCTTGAAGACGCAGCTGGCGTGAAACATTTTCAGATAAAAAAAGAACGGGCAATCAGAAAGTTAGATCTGACCAAAGAAAATCTGGCAAGAGTGGGGGATCTCATGAAAGAGATTGAACCGCATCTCAAAATGCTCAAGCGCCAGGCGGAAAAAGCCCAGAAGGGAAAGGATGTGTCTGACAGGCTTAAAGAGAAACAATTCAAACTTTTTACTTTTCTCTGGCATAGTTTTCAGGAAGAGAAAGAAAGAGTGATGGGAGAAAAAGGGGACTACGGCGCCAAAATGATGAATGTCCAGCGGGATATCGACAAAGTCAATGACGAACTCAACAAATATTCAAAAGAAGTCCAAAATTCTGAAAAACAGGAAATATTGGAAAAGAAGAAACAGGAACTCATAAGCCAGCTCAATGCCCTGGAAAAAGAACTGGTGATTGCTGAAGGAAGAATTGTGATTGAAATGGAAAAACAGAAAACTCAGAAAATAATCGAGAATATTCCCGTCGACTTGGGATATGTCCAGGAAAAGCTTCAGAGAATAAGAAAGGATCAGGATGAACTTATTCGCCGGATCGGAAATGCTGAAAAATTGGAAGACCTTCAGGATATCAAGGAATTTGCCCGGGTCATTGATCAGGAAATTCTTGATTTGTATCAGGATGTAGGCAAAGGAGAAGTTGAGGTTAAAAACGAGGAAAGGGAGAAAGAAGCGGAGGAAGCGGACAATAAAATGAAAGAGTTGGAAGAAGAGAAAGAAAAATCCGAAAAGGGAATCAAAGATCTTCGCATCCAGATTGAGAATGCGGAAAAAGAGATTATGAAAGAAAGAGAAGAAGGAAGAGAAATGCGTCAGAAGTTTTTTGATCTGGAAAGGAGCTTGAATGGAAAACAGGAAGAATTAAACAGGCTCAAAGACCAGTTTAATGAATATAAGATAAGACAGGCGAAAATCGAAGTCAGGGAAGAGGATCTCATAAACGAAATCAAAAACGAAATCAAGGTAGATCCGTCAGAACTTAAGTTTGACGGCGAGAGTGTTGACAGAGAGGAGCTGGAAAAGGAAATTGGCAGGCTTAAAATTCAGTGGGAGCAGATTGGAGGAATAGATCCGATGATAGTTGATGAATATGAAGAAACAAAAAAGCGTTTTGAGTTTCTTAATCAGGAGTCAAGCGACTTGGAAGGAGCAATGAAATCTTGCAGGGAAGTCATCAAGGAAATGGATCAAAAGATCAAGGAAGTTTTTGAAGATGCCTTTGAACAAATTAACAAGGAGTTTGCCAAATATTTCCGGATAATTTTCGGCGGGGGAAATGCTAATCTTATCAGATCGAAAATAAAAGTCAGAAAGGCAAAGGGTGAAGAAAATGAAAACGGCAAAAATGGCGAAATTTTTGATGAGGAAATGGCTGAAACTCAGGAAGAAAAAGAAGAAACTGGTGAAGTTGGAATCGACATTTCCGCTTGCCCTCCAGGGAAAAAGATAAATAACCTCTCAATGCTTTCCGGAGGCGAGAGGTCGCTTACCTCGCTGGCACTCCTTTTTGCCATCATTTCCCACAATCCTCCTCCTTTTGCAGTCCTGGATGAAGTGGAAGCGGCTTTGGATGAGGCAAATTCGAGAAGATTCGGAAGAATTATTCAAGAACTTTCCGATAATACCCAGTTCATTACCATTACTCATAACCGGGAAACAATGCGCCAAGCCTCGCTTCTTTATGGGGTAACAATGGGTGATGATGGGATATCGAAGCTGCTTTCAGTGCGCCTTGACCAGGTGGGAGCCGGAGGAAAAATCATAAAATAAAAAAAATAATGCAAAGTTAAAATTCAAATAGCGTGCTGGCAAATCATATCGAAGCCAATTCCATCAGTTCCAAAAAAGATTTCATAAATTTTCTCATTGCAGCTTTCAGCTTTGAGATTTGCATTTTAAATTATTGCAGGGGTTGACATTTTTTCGTTATTTT
>JAKLHP010000075.1 GCA_022710085.1 Patescibacteria group bacterium
AACTGATGATCGGCACTGACGGAAAGCAATATCCGGTACCGGCCAATTACGCTTCCAAATCAAAAATTATTGAAGGAGATATGTTAAAACTCACCATAACTGTGGATGGGTCTTTTATTTACAAACAAATAGGTCCGGTAGAAAGAAAACATGCTCTGGGGATAATAAGCCAGGATGAATCGGAAAATTACAACATCATAGTTGAAGGAAAGCCTTACCGCGTCCTTCTTGCTTCTGTTACCTATTTCAGAGGAGAACCGGGAGATGAAGTAGCGGTGGTGATGCCTCGGGATATCGACAGCTCCTGGGTATCGATTGAAAATATCATCCAAAAGGGATCACATAAAAAGAATGTGCCCTCAGTAGGCCATGAATTTGAATCCCTGAAGGAAGAACTGAAAGATGATGAAGATGAAGAAAGCGAGTCTGCTGAAAAATCAGTTGTAGATGAATGGACAGCCGACATCCAGGAAATAGAAAAAGAGCTGCAAAAAGAAAAAATCAACAAAGAATAATAATTAAAACAATAAAGAAATGGATCAAGATTCAGCAAGCACCTCCCCAATGGGGACGGAAACTGCCTCCGAGGGAAACAGCAAGATAAAAAAATTAATAAAACAATTTTCAAAGTTTTTTGTCATCGGAATAATCAATACCGGGGTAGATCTGGCGGTTCTTAACATTGAAACCCTTATCACCGGAGAAAAAGAAGGTTATCTATATGCGGTTCAGAAAGGAGTTTCGTTTATGGTCGCCGTTACTTTCAGCTACTTTATGAATAAGTATTGGGCATTTCAAGACAAGAACAAGGAGAACGAAGGAAGAAAATTCTCTCAATTCCTATTTGTCAGCTTCATTGGAATGGCAATTAATATGACAGCTGCCACAGTAGCCGTCACTTATATCCAGCCGCTTATCCAGATTGATTTTTTAACCCCTCAAATGTGGGTAAATATCGGAGCTCTCACCGGAAGCGCTTGCGGTCTAATTTGGAACTTCATCGGATACAAGTTCTGGGTTTTCAAGAAATAATTTATTGCTTCAAATATGTTTTAAAACTCCCGATTTTTCGGGGGTTTTATTTTAGAAAAGTTGTGCTATAATTCATTCAGAAGAGACATTAAGGGGTACCCATAAAAAGGTATCCTCAATTAGTTAATATGAGCCAGACTTTATATCGAAAATACCGCCCTCAGAAATTTTCTGAAATAATCGGACAAGCCCACATTGTCCAGACTCTTTTCAATGCCATCAAAAATAACCGGATCGGACAAGCCTATCTTTTTACCGGACCGAGAGGAACCGGGAAAACAACAATGGCTCGCCTATTCGCCAAAGCAGTAAATTGTACCGATATTAAAAATTCCGAACCTTGCCTCGTCTGTGAAAATTGCAAAAGCATCCAAAATGGACGCTCCTTGGACATCATTGAAATAGATGCCGCTTCCAACACTGGAGTTGATAATATCCGAGAACTTCGCGAAGCGGTAAAACTTCCTCCGACTCGGACAAAATTCAAGGTTTATGTCATCGATGAAGTCCATATGCTTTCAACCGGGGCTTTCAATGCTCTGCTCAAAACATTGGAAGAACCTCCGGCGCATGTCATTTTTATCCTAGCTACCACAGAAATTCACAAAATTCCCGATACCATAACTTCCCGCTGTCAGCGATTTGATTTTGCAAAAATTCCCCTGGAAAACATCCTGAAAAAACTTTCTTTTATTGCCGAAAAAGAAGGAATAAAAATAGAGAAGAACGCCCTGGAAATGATTGCCATTGCCTCTGAGGGAGGGATGAGAGACGCAGAATCTCTCCTGGCTCAGGTAATTTCACTGGAAGACAAAAATATTACCTCAAAGGAAGTCGAGGAAATCCTGGGAACCACCAACCAAAAAAGCATAGAAAGAATGGCGGAAATCCTCTTGGCAGGAAAAATTTCCGATTCGTTGAAGCTTGTCAATGAAATCTCCACTGAGGGCCATGATATTGAAGTTTTCAACAAGTCATTTCTCAACTATCTCAGAAAGCTCCTGGTTGTTTCCATTGATGAAAATCTGGCTGAAAATTTTTCCCTGGAACTTACTTCCCAGCAAATGGATAAGATAAAATCCGTCTCCAAGAACAAAACGGGAGAAATTCTCAAAATAATTGAAAACTTTTCGGAAGCCCAAAATAAAATTCGGTCTTCCTTCATACCTCAACTTCCCTTGGAAATAGCGATAGCAAAACTGGGAAACTATGAATCCCCCATCGAAATTCGAAACGATATCCAGATAGACGGGGAAAAAAACCGAGAAGCTATGAAATTTGAACCTAAACCAGAAGCGAAAGAAGTGCCTGCAAAAGAAATTAAAGAAAATAAAGCCAAACAAAATGATCTTAAGGATATCAAAATCGATTTTGAAGAAGTTAAAATAAAATGGAATGATTTAATAAAAGGAACCAAGCCTTTCAATCATTCTCTTTCGGCTTTTCTCCTGAACTGCCAGCCGGCAGAAATTAGAGACGGCTACCTGGTAATTGTCACAAAATATAAATTTTACAAAGATAAGCTAAGCGAAAATCAAAATAAATTGACAATTGAAAAAGTGCTTGCTAATATTTTGGGGTCAGCAATAAGAGTAAAATTTCTGAGTGAAGATGAGGCAGGAATTAAGATTCAAACCAAATCGCCTGCGCTAAAAGATAGCTCTTCTTCTGAGAAATCAAAAGCTCCGAGAGAAACAGATTCTCTTCTTAATGATGCGATGGAAATGTTTGGAGGAAAGATCGTTGAAGAGTAGATTGAGTGCTTATTTATTCTTGCATACTGATAATTTGTCCAGGAGATTAAAGGAACATGAAGCCGGCAAATGCAGGGCAACAGTCTGCAGAAAGCCATTGAAGTTGATTTATACTGAGGAATTTGATAATTTGATTGATGCAAGGCTTAGAGAAAAATATTTAAAATCAAGAAAAGGAAGAAGAGAACTGAAAGAAATTTTTAAAAACTTAAATATTGGGCCGTAGCCAAGCGGTAAGGCAGGGGCCTTTGAAGCCCCCATGCGTAGGTTCGAATCCTACCGGCCCAACATTATATAATAAATCCCCCATCACTTCGCAATGAAGTAATGGGGGTTTGATTACATGGTACTTGCGCTCTTCAGCAACGGTTCTGCCATAAGATAAAGCAGGACTTCCGAAAAACCTTCATTCTCTGTTACCGCTTGCCTTACCATATCCATGTCCAGTTTATTCCCAGGACAGGACTTTATGACGCCGGACAATTCCCGATGTCCCAGAATATTTTCTGAAGGTATCTGATACTGTTTTGTCTTTCTCTTCAGAAAATTGACCAGGGATCGCATTTGTTTGGGACTGGGAGCTGTTTTGTCCAAGTTTCCGATCAAACAAATACCCAATGATTTGTTATTATATCCCAGCGCATGAGCGCCAACAGAATTCTCCGGTCGGCCAGCGTAAATGTGTCCGTCTCTGGTAAAAGGACGCCTGTTGCCAATAAGGTAATGATAACCGACATCCTCCCATCC
>JAKLHP010000076.1 GCA_022710085.1 Patescibacteria group bacterium
TAATTGATTAAAAAAGGACGCACTATGCGTCCAAGACCTGTTTGAGGCTTTTCAATGCTCTTTGATGGCTACTTTTGATGGTGTTGTAAGGCTTATCCAATATTTCAGCGATTTCGGAAAGGGAAAAGTCTTCTTTATAGCGAAGGGTCAGAAGCACCCTGTAATTTTCAGGGATTTCTTGCATTTTCTTTTCCAATTCGCTGGCAATATCCTTTTTTTCCAATATTCTGTCCGGCAAAATATTATCCCCGGTTATATTTTCCAGTTTATTGTTTTCTCCCTCAGCTTCAAAGAAAGAAAACGGGATTGTTTTCTTTTTTTTGAAATAATCATAAGCAGTATTTTTGGCAATAGTAAATATCCAAGTTTTGAAGCTCTTTTTCCTATCAAAGCGGTTAATATTTTTCCAAACTTTGATGAATGTTTCCTGAGATAAATCCTGGACCACAGAAAAATCTTTTGTCATCTGGTATAAAAAACCATGAATCGGTTTCAGATACTTGTTTAACAGCTCTTCGAATGCCAATTCGTCTCCGTCAAGAAAATTTTCAATTATCCTTTTGTCTTCATCCATATTTTAATTTTACATCACAATCGTAAATCTTAACACAATTAGTCAAAAAATCAAATTAATCGAATGATATGGGACGGAAATTGTTAATGATAAAAAGAAACTGACAATAAAAAAGCTAGCTGCTGCTAGCATTTTTCCTCAAATAATAAACATTGAAACTAAAACTTAATATAATCTCTCCAGTATTTGAATAATTCTCTTGTCGCCTTAATATCCCCGACATTGTATTTCGCAATTTCTAGATATTTTTTTTCTCTGAACAGGGCGCCAACATCATCGCCGGTGACTCCTTCCGATTTCGGGCTTTTGATTCCGAAAGCCCGGCACCAAAGGTGGAGATTTCCACGTCTTCGCATAGCTCCGTAGAAACTCAATTGATCCAGGAGGTCGATGTGCTTGGCATCGAATTTCTGGCTTCCGAGATAACGGTTGGACATAAGATTTTTCGAGGGCTTGATATTGTTGATCGCTGAACGAATCATGAGGAACGGAACGTCGAATCCCATTCCATTAAAACTGACAAATTCTTGATATTTTTCGCACAACTTCCAGAATTGCTCCAGCATCTCTTTTTCCGCCATCGGCTTTAGCTTTATTCCATCCAAGTCGGATTCTTTCTGATTTTCTCCGGGAGCTTGATAATAAACTGCGCCACTATCTTTTTCGCTATCCAGAACTCCGATAGCAACGATTTCTCCGGTAAGCGGAGAAAAACCGAGACCATTTTTCAGGTCTTCAAGCGCTTTCTCAAATTCCTGTTCGGTTTGGGCTTCTCTTCTTATCCAGCGCGTCAAAGAGCCCTGGGTGGTTTCATCCAGCTTTTCATAATCTTCTCCGATGGTTTCAATGTCGAAAATCAATGCGCTCATTATTTTATTGTCGTTCCTTTGAATTTTTTTCCGTCGATATAATTTTGTAAGTTTAACAGGTCTTTTCCATTCATAATGGCAACTTCAATTTCTTCTTCCTGGGCGATTTTTGATGCAATCGGGTCAAATGGCGCATTCATTCCGGGGTCCCATTTGCTTCCTACTATTTTCCGAAAATCTTTCCAGGAAATTTTTTCTATCTTTTTGGCATCGGAAAACTTTCTTGGATCTTTGTTATAAACGTAATCAATATTGGAAAGATTGATGATTTTTTTGATATCCATATACTTAGCCAAGATAACCGCATCGTAATCGGTGGAGAATCCGGGACGCCAACCGGCTGCTACCAGAACTGATTCTTTGAAACTATAGAAGTCTTCAAGGTCGTGAGGATTGGAATTTATTCTCGGATGGGCATGTTTTCTGAAAAGGGTTCTGATGAAATGAGCATTCATTCTGGTAGCATGGATTCCGAGCCAATCCTTATCATCGCTTGTAACGCTGCTGTTCCCGACTTTCACCGATGCCTCAATATACTTGCGAGCTGTTTTTCCTCCTCCTGCGATGATGATAAACTTGTATCCCTTCTTAATGTTGGACTCTATCAGTTTCTTAAAATTTTTGATGAAACGAAAATCAATTTCATCCGGAACAATCAATGATCCTCCGAGCGATATCACGATAGTTTTCTTGGGCGTGGTCATAGCTTTTATTTCTTATTTAATTTAATTTGCTTAGCAATTTTTTGGAGTTTTTTTGCATCTGCTTGCGGACCCATTTGGGTAGTCAGGTATCCCTGATATTTTTTGAGAAATATTTTTTCTCCTGCCAAGACCGGCTTGAATTTCGGTCCGACTCCATGGAGCGGATATAATTTGATATGCGCGTGATTTACTCCCATGCCCTCCATTACCATTGCCACCCGGTTCACTTTTAATCCTTTTTTTAAGAGTTTAGCTACTTTCTTGGCAGCCAGGAAAAAATCCTTATAAATTTTTTCTTCCATTTCAACCGCATCGGAATCGTAATGTTTTTTTGGTATTATAAGCGTCATTCCCTTGGTGTTGGGAAATGCATCCAAGACAGCGACAAAAAATTCGTCCTCCCAGATTTTTACTGCAGGAATTTCTCCTTTTATTATTTTGCAAAAAATGCAATCCATATTTTAACTCTTAATTATTTAAAGCAACATCCGGCCTTTTTCAGCCCCCTGTCTATCGCTTCCTGCTCTGTACCGAAACAAGCCTTATTTTCGGGCTTTATTTTCTTACTCATCGCACAGGTGCTTTTGTGATATTTATCCGAATTTTTACTAGCCACAAATTGGCAACTTTGCGGGGCTTCCTCCCCTATCCTAGTGGAAACCTCGCCTGCCGTCAAATTTTGCGTTTTTTGGCCCTCTTGAGAGTTATTCGGGGTATTTGTACATTCCGCTGTTTTTTCGATAATTAGGGCTGATTTTGACGATTTTTGACCCTTAATTATTCCCGCTTCAAAAGCCAGAAAAGCCACTAGAATAAGGGCAAAAATAAGGATGATTCTGGGTTCATATTCAAGCCATAATTCCTTGATTTTCAGAAAAAGGCCATTTTTTGGTTTTTCTGTTGACATAATATGTCTTTTTGATATAATAAACTTTGTTTAATTGATAACTATTATTTAATCATATGGCGCATCGAAAAGCTGGTGGCTCTACTGCATTAGGAAGGGATTCGATTTCCAAGCGTTTGGGAGTTAAGATTTTTGGCGATCAAAAAGTTAAAAAAGGAAATATTATTATTCGACAAAGAGGAACCAAATGGCATCCAGGAGAAAATGTGAAACGCGGCGAAGATGACACACTTTTTGCAATGACAGATGGAACGGTAAAATTTGTTACTAAAAAAGTCAGAAATTATACGGGTAAGTTGGTATCGAGAAGTTATGTTAGCATTATTCCATCCAAAGAACCTGTTGTGATAAAGATTAAGAAGACCGGAGCGAAGAAAGCAGGATTGAAATTACGTGTTAATCTTAAAACTCGCAAACCTGGAAAGAAAAAAAGTTCAGAAAAAAGA
>JAKLHP010000077.1 GCA_022710085.1 Patescibacteria group bacterium
TGGCGTGCTGTACGTCGTGCGCTCAAAACAAAACGATGGACGAGGTTCCATCTAAGGATCAATGGTTCGAGAATCAAAAAGTCAGGAGTATCAAATGAATAAGGTATGGATTGTTGGAAGGCTCGGTCAAGACCCGCAGGTTAGAACGATGCCGTCAGGTGGGGTGGTGATGAACTTCTCGGTCGCAACGTCGAAGCGATGGACCGACAAGAACGGACAGAAGCAGGAAAAAACCGAATTTCATAATGTGGTTTTTTGGGGAAGACCAGCTGAAGTCGCAGGTCAGTACCTGATCAAAGGACAGGAAGTTTTTATCGAAGGAAGACTGGAGAGCCGGAAATATACCGGTAAGGATGGTGTAGAGAGAAAAATAACCGACGTGATTGCAGAAAGTTTCCAGTTCGGCTCAAAGCCGCAAGGAGCCAGTAGGGGAAATTATTCCGCTCCGGCGCCGAAAGCTTCTCAGGACCAATCTTCCAAGGAAGAACAAATTCCTACCATCAACCTCGATGAGGAACAAGGAGAAGTAAGAATTGAAGACGTGCCGTTTTAATAAAATTATAAGACATAGATCATGAAGCATTTATTATTTTGTTCCATGTTCCATGTTCAATGATTCGATGGATAAAATTTGTTATTTTTGCGAACAAAAAATGGACAAGATCGATTACAAGGATGTTTATCTTCTTCGCCGTTTTATGAATTCCCAGGGAAAAATCTATCCTCCCAAGAAATTTGGAATTTGCGCCAAACACCAGAGAGCTTTGGCTAACGCTATCAAGCGAGCCAGAGTCATGGCACTTGTGCCGTTTGTTATAAAATAAACTCATATAAAATAAAATACATAACACATAACATAAGATGTGAAACATTTTTTATTTTGTTTCATGCTCCATGTTCCATGTTTCATGCTAACGATCAGCGATATTAAAATTGGAAAAAATATTATTTTTAACGGTGATCCGTACAAAGTTTTGTATACGGAACATTCAAAAATGGGAAGAGCCGGAGCAGTGCTTCGAACAAAATTAAAAAATCTTCTGAATGGTTCGGTTTTGGAAAGAACCTTTCAGGGCGCAGAAAAAGTGGATGAAGCCGATATGACATCCTCCAAGGCCCAGTATTTATATCAAGAAGGAAATAACTTTTGCTTTATGGACAGCGAGAATTATGATCAGTTTACTCTTCCTGTGGATGTCCTTGGAGAAGCGACTAACTATTTGGTTGAAGGAACCGATGTGACCATCCTGAACTTTAATGGAAATCCGGTTAATCTTGAAATTCCGATTAAGGTGAAACTCAAGGTCGTTGAAGCTCCTCCAGGAATAAAAGGCGATAGCGTTTCCTCCGGGGGAAAAGTTGTTACTTTGGAAACTGGAATGAAAATAAATGCTCCGCTTTTTGTGAAAGAAGGCGATATACTGATAATCAATACAGAAAGAGGAGAATATGTTTCAAGAGGATAATGCCGGCTTTGCAGACTTGACGCGGACTGAATACGGACTAACACGGCTATACGATAAATTAAAAACAAGGCTTCGTAGAGCTTTGTTTTTTTGTCAGGTTTTTTTCAACTTTTTCTTATTTTATGTTATAATTTTAGCATAATCAATGAACTTCTTAAAATGAAAAATAAAAAAATATTACTTTTTCTCCTTCTTTTTCTTACCGGAGGATTTTCTTTGGCTGCCAAAGCTCAATTTCAAGCTCCGACTCAGGCAGATCTTGAACCTGGCGTGGTTGTCATTGCTACCGTTAATATCCAAAATCCTCAAATAATTTCTCAAGAAAAAAATGAGATTAAAATCGGTTTCGATCTCTCTAATCAGAAAGGGATTCAGCCCCAAGTGAAATATCTGGTTCAGCTTATTGAAAAAACAGCAGACAAAAGCAAGGCTCCCAATGTAGCAGATCAATTTGTTTATCCGGAATCAGTTAATCTCGGAGAAAACCAAACAATTCACAAGGAAATCAGCTATTCTGCTCCCAGTTATCTGAATGGAGAATATGAAATCTGGATTTTTGCTCGGAATGAAAAAAGTCTCGAATTAGCATTCGGAGTAGTTGGAGGAGTGACTCTCGATGGAAGCGGAGAATACATCAAGATTATTCCTGAAACTTGCTTTCTGTCCGTAGCTGGTGATGAAAATAAATACAAACTTGATCAAGGAGTAGATATTAATTCGGAAGAAGAACTTTCTCTTGCCTGTGATTTGCAAAATAATTTCAAAAATCAGATCTCTATAACTCCACATCTGGAAACATATTTTCGATCTGTTTCGGGAGAACTTATGAAAGAGGAAAATCAGGAAGCTTTTAGCCTTAATGCCGGTGAAAAAGTTACCAAAATTTTTCCCGTTGAAAAAGTTGGTGATCCTCAAGCTTACGATGTAAAATTAAATTTTCAAAGCGGAAATAAATCAATTTCCAATGATCTGGTTTTTCATTATGTCCTTCGGGGGAAAAGCGCTACCATCCAATCCTTTCGTTTAGACAAAGATTTTTATCAAAAAGGTGAAGTTGCTAAGTTTGAACTTTTTTGGACTGGTTCAGCTGACACTTTTCCGGATTCAAGAAAAGAAAGCACACTTCTAACTGGATATTTTTCAGAAATTACCATTACCAATCAAGAGGGCAGATCTTGTATTGTTGATCCTTTCAAAAAAGAATTGAGTCTGCAGGGGATTCAAACGGGAAACGATAACTTTCAAATTCCGATCATTCAGGATTGTCAAAATCCGAATGTTTTTGTGAAGATTATCGACAGAGACAGCAATGTCTTAGATGAAGGTAAGTTTAGCTTGGAGAAAGAAGCAGGAAATCAGGCTAGTACTATGGAAGATGGAAAACATTCCAAAGAAAAATTCAAGAACAAATGGCCAGTCGCCGTAGCTGTCGTTTTGACCGTGATTGCTTTTGCGGCCATCATTTTTTCAATAGCCAAAAAGAAAAAAGGGGCCAAACTTTTTATCTTTCTCTTAGCGATAGCATCTCTTATGCTTTTTGTGTCAGGAAAAGTGAAGGCGGATACTATTTATGTTTATTCTCCCGGATGGGAAGGGGACTGCACTCGAATCCTAAACGACTGCGGAGCTTATTCTAGCTACTTTGAGTGTTGTGAAAATACTAATTATTGTTGGTATGCCGGTTGGGAGGAAACTTACAGTCGCTGTTTAGATACAGGAAATCCTGACAGTAAATTTGCCATCTACAATGTTAGTTTAAATAGAACTTATTATGATGCCGGAGAAACTGTCGTTGCATATTTGCAAGTTGCAAAAAGGGCTCATTGTTATAACGGAGGTTACGCCGGACAAATTGATGTTCAATATCCTGTAACGGGTGGAGGAATGGGCTATACTTCTCCG
>JAKLHP010000078.1 GCA_022710085.1 Patescibacteria group bacterium
ATATCCCATTTATTTTTACAAAAAAACTAATTTAACCAGAATTATTCCATAAAAGGAAATATCTCCGATAAGCCACCAAAAAATATTTCGATAATTAATAATTCCCTGAGAGGAATTTTTTTTCATTTTAACAATCATCCAGAAAGAAATTCCCCCGAAGATCAGAGCCCACCAAAAAAGATCTGATTCCCGAAGAAGGATCACACTCAAGAGAAAGGAAAAAAAGATTCCAGATCCGACGATAATTTTTCCCCAATATTCCCCAAAAACTACGGGAATCGTGAAAACTCCATCTTCCTTGTCTCCTTCAATGTCCTTGAAATCCTTGATTGGCAATGACAATGTGTATCCGATAACCAGGAGAATTATTATGGAAACCGGTATTTCAATTATATTTTGTTTTGGAGAAATAAGAATATACCCGGAAAAGAATATAAGCAGAGAAGCAATGCCACTGACGAAAGTTGAAATGAAGGGAAATCTTTTGAGACGCATCGGCCAGGAAGAATAAAGCCAGGCAATGGCTTGATAAGCGATAAGAAGAAGCATTATTTTAATGTTGATTATAGAAGAGAAAAACAAGGAAAAGAAAAATAGAATTATTCCAAGGATTTTATATTCCGGATCAGTAAAGGAAGAGCAAATTAGAGGCCTGGAATCGTTTGTTTTAGTGTCAATTTTTCTGTCAAAAAGGTCGTTTATCACTACCGAAGATAGCCAGGCCATAATCACTGATTCGACCAGAACCAAAAATCCAAGAACATTGAAAAAATTGAGATAATTCCAGATTAAATCATTTATTTTCTGCGATTCAGAATTCAAAATAATTCCAAGCCCCAATCAGGAAGAAATGAGCCCGATATGGTAGGCAATCTGAGGAGGGCGGATATTTTTCAGGAAAGAAAGAAATTTTTTCTTATGGTAGATAAATAATCCAACGAGAACAATTATCGAAAGAAGGAGAGAATAGATGATAGACATTTTTAGATTAAAAGAATTGGTAATGTCCAAAACTTCCCTCGAGAAAATATTGGAAGGCACAAGGAACATCTGGGCGATATCAATTTCTCCAACTTTCAAAAATCCCTTTGAAAATCCCTGGATTAATATGGTGATGTAAGAAGGAAATGTTCCCAGAACAAAAAGGACCACATAGGACAATATCGCTACTAGTAAAGATTTCGATAGTTTTTTGAGCTTAATTAAGGAATAAATAAAAATCAGAATAACTACCAGGACGACTTCAAATCTTACCCCGTAAGTTATCCCTATTTCCGGCTTGTCTCCAAAAAGAGTAAAAAATCTTTGAATGAGCCCCGCCACCCCGTCAAATTTATAAAAACTCCAAAATCCTTTTCCTCCGGAAATAAAATGATCAATGATGGGCGGAGTGAGGATAATCAAATATCCCCAAAGAAGGATATTCGAAACAGAGGAAAAACTTTTCCTGGTTATCTTTTTTATGATTATTGAAAATAGGATATAGGCAATAAGGAAAAAAAGAAAATTGTGAGCAAATTCATAAAAAATAAAATAAGATGAACGATTTTGGAATTTATTAATCCATCCTTCTACAAGTATTCTTGCGACAATCAAGCTGAGAAAAGAGAAGGCCCAGAAAGAAAAATTAATCGGGCTATTTTCCATAAGTTCTATTATTTTTTCAGGTATTTTTGCAAGCTTTTTCATATATCCAATCTATCATTAAATCAGGGTGAAGAGCAAATAATTTCGAGAAAACTAAAAAACCGGGAAATAATTCCCAGTTCTTCAGCTGATTTTTCCGTTAGGCATCTTTATCCTAAAGGAATAGAAGGTTCTTTCTTGAGAGTTTTTTAAAAGAATCCAATTTGTCCAAAAAGAGTCATGACAATCATGGGCGTTAAAGCTAAAAGTACGGCCATGGTCATTTCTTCATTTTCCTGCTCCTTTTCCTCTCTTTTAGCGCATACTGGACATTTGCACACTTCTTTTGGTTGCTCCATTTTTTTGTTTTTTAATGATTATTAAAGCAAAAAACGGGCTAGCACCCGCTCTTTCATATTACTATTATAGCAGATTTTTTGACCTAAGTCAAATACCCGAAAACTTAATTTTTTTTGGTATGTTATAATTGACTTATGGAAAATATTTTAAGCGCGCTTAATGAAAAACAAAAAGAAGCTGTGGCCATTACCGATGGCCCAATTTTAATTATTGCTGGAGCGGGATCAGGAAAGACCAGAACTCTTACCCATAAAGTAGCTTATCTCATCAAGGAAAAAAAAGTTAATCCCAGAAATATTTTGGCGGTCACTTTTACCAATAAGGCTGCTGGAGCGATGAAAGAGAGAATCACAAATTTGCTCAAGTCCGATAATTCTTCTTTGAGAAATCTTCCGATGGTCGGAACCTTTCATAGTATTTGTGCCAAGATTCTTAGAAGAGAAATCGATAAGCTAGGATATGAAAGGTCTTTTAATATCATTGACGATCACGACCAGCTTGCATTGATGAAAAAAATATTTAGCAGGTTGGAAATTGATGCCAAGCAATTTAATCCCCGATCATTTCTTGGATCCATCAGCAAGGCCAAAGATGATCTGATTAGCGCGGAAAATTTTTTGCAAATGACGGGAGGATATTTTGAAGAAGTTGTGGCCAGGGCCTACGCCGAATATCAGAAGGAACTTAAAAAAAATAATTCGCTGGATTTTGATGACCTAATATCACTTACTGTAAGAATTTTCAAGGAGTTTCCCAAAATTTTGGAAAAATATCAAGATACTTTTCTTTACATCTTGGTGGATGAGTATCAGGATACTAATCATTCCCAGTACCTCTTGGTTAATTTATTGGCACAAAAACACCGCAATATTTGCGTAGTGGGAGACGATTGGCAGTCAATTTACGGATGGAGACAGGCGGATATTAAAAATATTCTTAATTTTGAAAAAGATTATCCGGAAGCCAAAGTAATTTCTCTCGAACAGAATTATCGTTCGACGCAGGTGATTTTGGACGCGGCTTATGGAGTTATTTCCCAGAATATTTTCAGAAAGGACAAGAAACTCTGGACCGACAAACAAGGAGGAAGCCTGCTGACTTCGTATGAGGCCGAGGATGAGTTGGAGGAATCGGAATTCGTGGCTAATGAAATTATCAATTCCAGAGGGAAAAGATGCAGCGATTTCGTGGTTTTGTATCGAACTAATGCCCAATCGAGGATTTTGGAGGAAGTTTTTCTTAAAAAATCCATTCCTTATCAGATTATCGGAGGAATAAAATTCTATCAAAGAAAAGAAGTAAAAGACATGATTTCTTACCTCAGACTGATACAAA
>JAKLHP010000079.1 GCA_022710085.1 Patescibacteria group bacterium
CTGGGCGGAGGCGCATACTTCCGCTCCAACAATGAAGGTCCTTGGTTTCCCAAAACCGAGCTCTGGGGCCAGATGCTTCACGCATCCGGTGGCAGCGGGCTCAGCGAGCTCGTCGATGTAGGCGGCGGGCAGTTCATTTATGATGCCGGCGCAGTAAAGCCCTATCTCGAAGCCAACCTATCCCTCGGACTTCCCAAGAAACACCAAAACCTTGGGGTCCAGTTTGGGATAACCGACAAGAAGGAGATCCTGTATCTCTCCGGAGGAATAGGATTCAATCTCCTTAGTGGGGGAGCTCAGGGGTTCGCCGATGTCGGGATCGATACCTCAAACCTTGCTAACGCCCTAATAAAGGCGAGCGAGGAGGACGAGGTATCAGAGTTCGCTCCGATGACACAGAAAGAAAATGAGGAGAAAGAAGTATTTCATTCTCCCATGTAGCGAATAAAGGCCTTGTTTGGAATCTCAGACAAGGCCTTGACTTTTTTCTGAAAATATGCTATTATTACAAGTTGGGGATTTGCCAAAATCATACCAATATTATAAACTTTATTACCATATAAAATAATATGAAAATAGCATTTATCGGACAAAAGGGGATTCCGGTCAGTTCCGGAGGAGTAGAAAGAAGGGTCCAGGAAGTTGCCACGAGAATGGCAAAAATGGGCCATGAGGTTTTTGTTTATGCTAGAAATGATTACACTCCGGAAAAGCTTTCCGAGTATCAGGGAGTGAAAATAATTCATCTTCCTTCCATCGCCACAAAGCATCTGGGAACAATTACCCACACTTTTCTGGCTAGTGTCCATGCCATTTTCAAAAGATATGATATCGTCCATTATCAAGCGCCTGGTCCGTCTTCCTTGTGCTGGATTATCAAAATTTTCAGCCCAAGCACCGGACTTGTCGCTACTTTCAACTCAAGAGATGAAAAACATCAGAAGTGGGGAAAGGTTGCCCAAGCTTATTTAAAATTCGGTGAATTTGTCATTAACAAAGTTCCCGACAAAACCATAGCTGTAAGCACGTTTCTTAGAGAATATTCCAAAAGGAATTTTGGCAACAATCCGGTTGTCATCCGCAACGGTTCTGCCGTAAACCTGATCGGGAAAGGCAATGAAATTAAAAAATGGGACTTGAAAAAAGATAATTATTTTCTTTCCGTCTCAAGATTGGTAAAACACAAAGGGATCCATTATCTTATTGAGGCTTTCAAGAACGCCCAGAGAACGGGAGAAATTCCTGAAAATTTCAAACTGGTAATCGTGGGGGATAGCGCACATACCGATGATTATGTTTCTTACCTTAAAAAAATCTCAGGAAGAGATAAGAATATAATCTTTACCGGAAGCCAGTGGGGCGAAGATCTTTCCCAGCTTTTCACCAACGCCTTTGCTTTCGTCCAGCCTTCTGAAGCTGAGGGGCTTTCCAACGCTCTGCTTGAAGCAATGGGCTATGGACTTGCTCCGATATCAAGCGACATTCCGGAAAACACAATCGTTGTCGGACAAAACGGACTTATATTTGAAAATAAAAACATCAAAGATCTTGAAAATAATCTTGTCTTTGCTGTAAAGAATCCGGAATGCATAAAAAGACTCGGCCGGGAAGCCAAGTCAAATGTCGAAAGAAATTATAACTGGGATGAAAATGCTCTGGAAACTCTGCAATTATACGGAGAATTACTTATGGAGAAACATCAGAATTTCCTCGGATTTCAGCAAAGAAAACTTTCATAAATCCCTATGGTTTCCTGATATATTGTTTCATTATCATTAATTTTCATAATATTTTCATATCCTTTCTGTCCCAAAAGTTCTCGTTCTTCTTTTTGAAGAGCGAGAATTTTTTTTATCTTTTCTGACAAGTCCTTAATATTTCCGGATTTGAAAACAAAACCCGTTTCTCCTTCAATTATCGATTCCTTGCTTCCTCCCAGATCGGAAACCAACACTGGTTTTTTTGAAATTTGGGCTTCAGCGATAACCATTGGGGAATTGTCATACCAGACCGAGGGAACTGCGACGAATTTGGCCTGCCTGACTGCATCCATCAAATCTTTGCCAAGCCTAAATCCGAGGAATTTAACCTTGTTTTCAACGCCTAATTCTTTTGCTAAGTTTTTAAGGTTTTCTTCTTCCGGTCCTTTCCCGACTATGTGCAGAATATTTTCCCCCAGCAAATTTTCTTTTTCCAGTTCTGAAACCGCCTTAATGAGATCGCCAACTCCTTTTTCCTGAGATAATCTTCCGTAATAAAGAAAATAATTTTTTTCTCCTAGCGAGTAATCGATATCTTTTCCAATACTTTCAATATCTATCGGGTTTCTGATAACCTTTATTTTTTCTTCGGGAATCCCGAACTCCATGCATTTATTTTTCATAAAACGGCTGGGTGCGATGAACATATCCACTTTTTCGTAGCTCCCGATAACCTGGTGCAGATATGCTTCAAGCATTGCCAAAAAGCTTCCAGAAAGAGAATTTTTGAGGCATTTATTGGAAAGGCAATGATGGTATTTTCCGCCTTTGCATTTTTCGCAGACTTTTCCCTTGGAAAAAAGCTTATAATTCGGACAAATCAGCTTATAATCATGAAGCGTCATCACAACAGGAATATTATTTTTTTTGAGCGCGCTTATAATCGAAGGACTGAGATAATGATAAAAATTATGAAGATGAGCTATGTCCGGTTTTTCTTCACTTATCAGTTTTTCCAAATTTCTTTTGGCTTCAAAGTTATACAAAACTTTTGAAGCCAATTTCATTTTTTTGCAAGGATTAGATTTTTCATTAAGGTCAAAATGCTTGGTGAAATATTTGGAGTAGGAAGTAGGATTGTTGTCCTTGTCCTGCATCGAAAAAACGGCCACTTCGTGACCTTTCTGAGTAAGCATTTTTATTGTCTCAAAAAAAGCCGTTACCGAACCGCCGCCTCTTTTTCTGGTAAAATATTTGTGGATCTGGAGGATTTTCATAAAATGGGGTGTACAAACTTTTGGTTATATTATAAGCTAAAATAAAGGATTATCAAAATTATGAAAATAATTTCAAAAAGAGCATCGGGAGCATTTTTCATCGGAGGATTATTTTTGATTTTGCTGGTAGGTTTGTTTTTTGAGCAGTCTCTTGTTTCTTATCTTATTCTGACTTGCAGTCTGACTATGATTACCGTATTTCTCCATAATCCGAAATG
>JAKLHP010000008.1 GCA_022710085.1 Patescibacteria group bacterium
CGTAAATAAGTCCGTAGCCAAGCAATTTAATATAACAAAAAAATAAAACAAATACTTCTTAAATTGAATATGAACATGCGAAGGTGGAAATGGCATTTTCTCCTGGTTTTCTGTTTCGGTTTTGTCTTTTCCGCGTTCATCTTTACGGCCAATGGCGCCAGAACTGTCAGGGTGGGAATTTATGACAATGAACCCAAGGTTTTTCTTAATGAAAAAGGCGTGGCTTCCGGTCTTTTTCCGGATATTTTAAACTACATCGCCAAGCAGGAAAAATGGAAGCTGGAATATGTTTTTGGAACCTGGGAAGAAGGATTATCTCGTCTGGAAAGAGGAGAGATTGATTTGATGGTAGATGTGGCATTTTCGGAGGAGAGGCAAAAAAAATTCGATTTCACAAATGAAGCCGTGTTTAATAGCTGGGGGGTAGTTTTTATCCAAAAAAATTCTTCAATTAAATCCTTTCAAGATCTGGATGGAAAAAAGATTGCAATCTTGAAATCGAGCGTTTATTATGGCGAACCAGGAGGTATCGATAAATATATACAATCTTTCGGCTTGAAAGCGGAATTTGTTGAAGTTCCTGAATACGAAGATATTTTTAATCTTTTAAATAATGGAGAAGTCGATGCGGCTGTTGCGAGCCGTATTTTCGCTTTGACCAACCAGGAAATATATCCCAACATAAAACAGACGGATTTATTTTTCAGTCCGACGGAATTGCGTTTCGCTTTGACGAAAGGCAGTTCTGATAACCAATATTTGACCGAAAAATTGGACGACTGGGTAAAAAAACTGAGAGATGGACACGGTGGTATTTACAAGGAATCACTGGATCGTCATAGCTTGTCGGGCATGGTTATTGATAAGGAAACAATACCGAAATGGGTTCTTGTTGCGGTGTTTGTCGGTGTGATTGTTTTGCTTTTGTCATGGATGTTTATCGTCAAATTGAGGCGCGCAAGGAAAAAAGCAATTCAGGAATTAAAAGAAAGTGAAGCATTACACAAAGCTCTCATTGAAGCAGCCGGCCGGGCAGGAATAGGCATGGTGATTTTGCAGGATATTAAAGATAAAAAAGCTGGATTAGTTTCGGCTAATGAACAAGCCTGTAAAATGTCGGGTTATTCAAGAGAAGAGGCACTCAATATGACCCTCCGGGATTTTATGCCTCCTGATATCGTCAAACAGATGATGTCAAAATACAGTGACAGGCAGCAGGGAAAACCAGTGCCGTATACATATGAAACATCAATTGTTTGCAAGGATAAAATAAGAATTCCCATCCTGATTAGTCTGGCTACGATGAATTATTACGGAAAGATAGCTACGGTAGCATATTTCAGGGACATAACGGAGATCAAAAAAGCTGATGAAGCACTGCTTGACAGTGAACAGAAATTAAAAGCTATCGTCTATGGTTCCCCAATCCCACAATTTATTATCGACCAAAATCACAAAGTCGTCTATTGGAATAAGGCCGCGGAGGAAATTACCGGAATTAAAGCTGAAAAGATGATCGGAACAGATAATCAATGGATGGCGTTCTATGACAAAAAAAGGCCCGGTATGGCCGATCTTTTAGTGGACGGAGCTTTAGACAAAATCCCTGAATTGTATGCTGGAAAGTATAGCAAGTCCAAGCTTGTATCTGGTGCTTATGAAGCCATAGACTTTTTTCCAAAAATAGGCCGGGAAGGAAAATGGCTTTACTTTACTGCGGCACTGATTAAGGATCTAAAGGGTAATATTGTGGGTGCTGTGGAGACACTGGAAGACATTACTGAGCGCAAAAAAGCCGAAGAGGGACTCAAAAATCACGAAAGAGAATTGGAGAGCAGCAAAGAAGCTCTGATTAATATGATGGGGGATTTAGACTCAGAGAAAAATAGGCTGGCAGAAGAAAAAGCCAAAGATGAGGCGGTTTTAAAAAGTATCGCTGATGGAGTTATTGTTGTGAATAGGGGTGGTGATATTATTTTGATGAATCAAGCTGCGGAATCGATGCTTGGCTGGAAGGTGGAAGGTTCTTTAGGTAAAAAATGGTTTGAAATATTGCACAGAGAAGATGAAAAAGGCCATCCCTTGTCGCTGAAGAGAAGCAGTGCGATTCAGGCAGCGCTTACTGCTGCTACTACTACCATTACTGCTGCTACCACGACCTTGTATTATTTGAGAAAAGATGGATCAAAATTTCCCGTATCTAGAACAGTGTCGCCTGTTATTCTTGATGGAAAAGTTATCGGAGCGACCAATGTATTCCGGGATATTACCCAAGAAAAAGAAATAGATAAAATAAAAACTGAATTTGTTTCATTGGCTTCGCATCAGCTTCGCACTCCGCTTTCCGCAGTCAATTGGTATTCGGAAATGCTTTTGGCTGGGGATGCCGGAAAATTGAGCAAGGAACAGAAGAAATATCTGGATGAGATCTATGCTGGCAATCAGCGGATGGTTCGGCTGGTTAACGCATTGTTAAATGTTTCCCGGATCGAACTGGGCACTTTTATGGTCAAATCGAAGCCGACAAATATCATGGTGACAATCGAGAGTATTCTTGATGAAATAAAAACGCAAGTAAAAAAGAAGAAACAAGTACTCAAGGAAACATATGATAAAAATCTGCCAATTATTTACGTGGATTCAGAACTTTTTCAAATGGTCATTGAGAATATTCTCGTCAACGCCATGAAATATACGCCGGAAAAGGGAAAAATAAAGATTAAAATTACAAAAATTGGTCAGGGTGAGAAGTTTGACAGTAGAAAAGTCAACAAAGAATCTATCGGAATTTATGTGAGTGATACGGGCTATGGTATTCCCAAATACCAGCAAAATAAAATTTTTAGCAAATTTTTCCGCGCTGACAATGTACGAGAAAAAGACGCTGAAGGAACCGGTCTGGGTCTCTATATCGTTAAATCTATTATGGAGTATAGCGGAGGCGATATCTGGTTCGAATCGGAAGAGAACAAAGGTACAACTTTTTACCTGACTTTTCCGATTAAAAAGATAAATGAAAAGGGGTGGGCAAGGTCGCTTGCTTGAAATGTATCAGTTTGATTTAATGTGGTATAGTATAACTACATCGCAATACTGAGGATATTGAAAACATTAAAGAAAAAATCATAATCATTAAGTCATATAAAATATGAAGAAAAAAATTCTTATTGTCGAGGATGAGGTGTCTTTGAGAGGAGCTCTGGAGATGAAGCTTGCCATGGAAGGCTTTGATATCCTTCAGGCTTCTGATGGCAAAATGGGTTTGGAGATAGCGCTTGCTGAAAAGCCGGATTTAATCCTTCTTGATCTCATTCTTCCTAAGATGGACGGAATTACCGTTCTCAAGGAACTGCGGGCCAATGAAGCGGGAAAAGAAATCCCGGTAATAATTCTCACCAATCTCAATTCTTCAGAAATGATTGAAAAGGCTATCTCTGAAGGATCGACAGATTATCTCATAAAAGTGGATTGGAAGATCGACGAGGTGGTAGAAAAGGTCAAAGGAAAACTCAAGGATTAATGGATAGATTTGCAATCTTTATTTTTTCATAAGAAAGAATACAACTTGCCGAAAAAAGACAGGGGTAAAGCCCTGTTTTTTGTGTTATAATAAAACTAATAAAAATTAAACTAAAAATATGAAAAATGCCGTTATCGTTATTCTTGTTATTGTAATAATCATTCTTACTGTCGGAGGTTTTCTCTGGTTCATGAAAAGCAATAGCAAAAAAACTGAGGCTCCGGCTCCAGCTCCAGCTCCGATTGCCAAAACAGAAGTTAAGGAAAAAGATTTTAACACTTTCCCTGGTGTGCTTCCCCTTGATCAGATTCAAAACAAAAAAGCCAGGGTGCAGCTGGTGACCAAAGGTTTTTTCGAGGTGGAACTTTATCCGGATGCGCCTAAAGCTGTTTCTAATTTCATTGCTCTCTCAAAAGAAAAGTTTTATGAGAAGAAGGTTTTTTATAAAGTTATTTCTGGGGTAAAGGCGGAAGGTGGAAGTAAGTTTGTGGATGGAGAAGACGGAGTTAATTATCAGTTTGAAGATGAAATCGGATCCAGAATCTTGGAAAAAGGCAGCGTGGCAATGACAAATGGCGGTCCTAATACCAATGGCAGCCGGTTTTTTATTGTTCTTGGGGAGAATCATAAACTGGAAAATAAGTATACAATTTTTGGAAAAGTAATAAATGGACAGGATGTTATTGACAGGATTCAGGAAGGAGATATGATTGAAAATATCGCTATCAGCAGCTTGTAGCTTTAAAAGATAAAAAAGGCGATAGGAGGCAAAACTATTGCAAAATTTAAAGCGAAAGAAGCTAAAATTGAAAAAATAGAGGAGGATTAAAATGAGAAAGATAACCGTTTTCTTTATTCTTGCGGTCTTTGTTTTTTCAGCAGTTTCAGTTTTTGCCGGAATCAGGGATGAAAAAGAATTCTCCCTGGTAATAAAAGAAGGCAAGCATATGCTGGAGCTTCTGGAAGAGGCAATTTCAGATCTCGAGAATACAACGGCGTTGTTGATTCTGGCTGTTCCTTTGGACGAGAACAGTAAGATGGTTCTGGAGGATAAAATTATCAGGATAAGAAAAATCATCAACGAAAACCGCAGACTGCTCAAAGAAGCACAGATGGCCGATATTAGTGATGCGGAAATCCTCGACAAGTTGAAACAAATCGGGGATAATTCCAAGTCAGCGGTCATACTCCAAAAAGCTGCCAGCCACGAAATAAAGAGGATTGTGAAGGAGGCGGAAAAGAAAATCCGCCAGGATGAAAGAGGAATCTGAAGTTTTATCTTAGTGAAACGAGCAGGATCAGATTAATGCTTTGCATCAATCATCCTGCTCTTTTTGTATTTTTAAAGCCATATTTTGATAAATTTTTTTCAAATTGACTTAATTTGTAATTGATGTTAAATTTCTCAGACGGTTAGGGTTTATGTTTTTGCTTTCGAGGAGGTTAAGGTGAGAAAAAAAGAAAAAAATTTTTCTATTTCTGCAAGAATAGAATGCAGTGACGGTAGCGAATTGGAAAGACAGAGATTGTTGGAAACGGAAACAGGTAAACCAGATGCAACTTTGTCGGCGACGAAAAGTGAGGCACTGAATGCTTTCACGGCATTTATCGGGGCCTTTCTCGGATCCTTTATGAGAGAAATAAAGGAAGAAGCTGCAAAAAAGAACAAGGGAGAAGTTGAGAAAGTGAAGTTCACACTTTCCGACGGAGAAAAAGATGTTGAAAAAAAGACATTAGGCAAAGAAGAGATAGCAAAAATAACAAAAAGTTAATTTTAACCGTAACAAGCTCCCTCCAAAGGAGCTTTTTTCCTTGGGATAATGTGGTTATCCAATAAAGAAATTGTCTTTTTTATACTAGAGTTAACTTGCACCGACCTTTTTTTGTGGTATAATTTAAATAATAAAAAGTTAAAAGATTTTGTTTATGAAGAAAAAGATAATAATCGTTGAGGATGAAAAACCAATGTTGAAAGTTCTGACTATTAAGCTTGAGAATGAAGGGTTTGAGATAGAAACCGCTTCCGATTCAGACGAATTGTTTCAAAAATTAATAAAAGAAAAATTCGATCTTATCATCTTAGATCTAATGCTTCCGAAAATGTCAGGTTTTGAGATTCTGGAAAAATTAAAAGGTGAGAGTATTCAAACTCCTGTAATCATAGCTTCCAATTTAAGCCAGGAGGAAGACAGGAAAAGGGCGACGGAGCTCGGCGCAGTCGATTATATTGTTAAATCGGATACTTCTTTGGTTGAAATAGTGAATAAAATAAAAGCTTTTTTGAGTGAGAAAAAATAATAAAAAAATAAAAAGATGCAAATAAAAAATGAAAATGCGATACTGAGCATAATTTTGAGAGAGAGATATGTGTCTAGTGAGGATATTGATAATGCTCTTGAGCAAACAAAAGAAACCAACGATTCGGCCCTGAATTATCTTATTGAAAATAATTATATCAGCATGGACCTGGTCGGCCAGGCGATAGCTGAACATTTTAAGGTGCCTTATGCGGATTTGAATACCAACGAGCCGGATTATGATCAAATCTTAAGGATTCCCGAAAATATTGCCAAGAAATTCAATGTTGTTTTGTTCAAGGAAGATGAGAAAAGTGTTATTGTGGCTACTAGCGATCCGGATAATAAAGAGATGATTCGGGCTTTAGAATCGGTTTTCCGAGGAAAAAAAATAAGTGTGGCATATTCAATCAATCGGGACATAGAAAAAGCTCTTTCTTGCTATAAAAGTAATCTGTCGAATCGATTTTTTAACATAATAAACAATGAAGATAAGGTTGCGCCGGAGATGATAATCCAAATATTGGAAGATGCTGTCAATATCAATGCTTCAGATATCCATTTTGAGCCCAGAGAGGAACAGACTGTAATAAGATTCAGAGTGGACGGGATACTTGAAGAAGTTGGAAAAATATCCTACCGATATTATGAGAATATAATAAATTACCTGAAAGTCCTGGCTGGTCTTCGCATAGATGAACATCAATCAACTCAGGATGGGGCAATCCGTTTCAAGGGCAGATCGGAAGATATTGATGTTCGCATTTCTGTCGTTCCTATCATAAAAGGAGAAAAAATTACTTTAAGAATACTTTCCAGGAATATTAACGGGTTGGGAATTGAAAATCTTGGACTTTCAAAAACAGATCAGGAATTGTTTGAAAAAACAATCAAAAAACCTTTTGGAATGATTGTGGTAAGCGGTCCGACGGGAAGCGGAAAAACAACCACATTATATTCTTTGCTCAAAAGAATAAATACTCCGGAAGTAAACATAACTTCCATCGAAGATCCGGTTGAATATATAATGGAAGGAACCAATCAAATCCAGGTAAACAGCGAAACCGGAGTGACTTTTGCTAAGGGACTCAGATCAATAGTAAGACAGGATCCTGACGTCATATTCGTTGGAGAAATTCGCGACGAGGAGACAGCTGAGATTTCAGTAAACGCTGCTCTCACAGGCCATCTTCTTTTTTCTACTTTTCATGCCAACAATGCAGAAACTACTTTTTTAAGACTGGCCGATATGGGCGTGGAAAGATTTCTGATTGCCTCTACTTTGGAATTAGTAGTTTCTCAAAGATTGCTTCGAAGAATTTGCAAGAAATGCCGTTATAGTCAGCCGATTTCAAAAGAATATATTTCTCATTTTCCGGCCAATTTCCATCCTTATTTTAAAAAAATAAAAAGTGTTTATTTGGGAAAAGGTTGCTCGGCTTGCCATGGAACAGGATACAAGGGAAGAATAGCCGCATTTCAGATGATAAAAGTAACCCCTGAAGTTCAGGAATCAGTCATCAAGGAAGCTACCTCAAGAGAGATTTGGGAAATAGCAAAAAATCAAGGATCTCGCTCCCTTTTTGAAGATGCACAAGAAAAAGCCGAACTGGGACTGACAACTTTTGAAGAAGTTTTCAGAGTCACTCCTCCTGAATAATCTTGAATTAATAAATAAAAATGGATAAAAACAAAAAAATTAGAAGCTGGATGGCTCCTATCCGATATTTCGGGTTGAAAAATCAAGCTTATGAATTTATTGAAAACCTGTCATACTTTCTTTCGGCAGGATTGTCAATTTCAGAGTCGCTCGTTTCGCTGGAAGATGAAATTAAATCCCGGAGAATGAGGAAGGTAATCAAAAGGATCAAGGGAGATGTGCAAAAAGGAATGCCTCTCTCGGAATCTTTTGAAACTCAGAAATTTTTTGAAGAAAGCATAATTGAAATCATAAGATCCGGTGAATTTTCCGGAAAGTTATCTAGCAATCTGAAACTGGTTATAACTCTTAATGATGAAGACAAAAAACTCAAATCCAAATTAAGCTCCTCCCTGCTTTATGGAACAATAATCATAGTTCTGACCATGGTTGTTGGAGTGGGTACTGCCTGGGTTACGCTTCCTCAAATTGCGGAAGTTTACTCGAAATTAGGATCTAATCTTCCTTTTTTAACAAGAATGCTCATAAAATTCGGTCTTTTTATCCGACAATATGGTTATATCGTCGTCCCTTTTTTCCTGTCTATGCTTGCTATGATTTTTTATTTTTTGTTCAGCTTTCCAAAGACGAAATTTATCGGCCATCTTTTGCTTTTTCATCTCCCATTCGTGGGAAAAATAATCAAGGAGAGTGAAATAACCCGTTTCGGATATCTTCTTGGAAATATTATGGAAGCGGGAATTCCCATAAATCGCGCACTGGGCATTATGCCCAGAATAACAACTTTTAACAATTATAAAAAATTGTACAGATATTTAACCGAGAAAGTGTCTGAAGGAATTTCTTTGTCAGAAAGTATAAAATCATATAAATATTACAGAAACCTTATTCCTTTCAGTGTTTTTCAAATGATTTCTTCAGCTGAAAAGTCAGGAAAACTTCCGGAAACTTTCTTAAGGGTCAGTGATTTGTATGGACTGAAGTTGGAAAATACTTCCAGGAATTTGCCAATAATCATTGAACCGCTTCTTTTTCTCATAGTCGGTGTCGGAGTAACTATCTTTGTCCTTGCGACAGTATTTCCGATCTATAATCTGCCTAATGTCATTCAATGATAAAAAAAAATTTTTTGGAAAAACCAAGAGGCTTTTCAATGATTGAGATGCTGATAGTTCTGTCAATAATTTCAATTTTATCCGGAGTTCTGATATCTGGATATTTTTATTATAAAAAATTAAATGATTTCGATCTTGCTGTGGCGCAGACAGCTAATTTAATCCGGAAAGCGAGACTCAATTCCGTGGCAGTTTCAGAAGACAGCCAATGGAGCGTAAATATCCAGGCAAACCAAGTTACAGTTTTCAAAGGAACGGATTTTTCCGGACGCGACCAATCTCTCGATGAAATAATCAGGATCAGAGGAGTGTCGGATATTTCTGGATTATCACAAATCGAATTTTCAAAAGTTTTCGGCCTTCCGCAAGATTCAGGGATGGTAACATTGAGCAATGATTCAAGCAGTAGAATTATTCAAATAAATGAAAAAGGCATCATCAGCTACTAGTCCGAAGGGTTTTTCCTTGATTGAAGCAATCATAGCGGTTGCTGTTTTTTCCATATTTGTTGTTTCTGTGGCTGGAGGATTGGTTTATTCATATAAATATATTTTTTCTTCCGGACTTGGAATTCGAGCGGCAAATCTGGCTGAAGAGGGATTGGAGGCGGCAAGAAATATCAGAGATAGTGATTTTTCAAAACTCGTGGATGGAACTTACGGACTTTCGACTAGCGGAAGTTTCTGGTCTTTTTCGGGGAGTCAGGATTCCACGGATGTTTTTGACAGAAGCATAATAATTTCTTCTATTGATTCAAATACCAAGGAAATTATCAGTGAAATTACCTGGCCGGACAGAGGAGAAAACCGGATAATTTCCTTAAGTGAAAGACTGACCAATTGGCAGGCAATTACCAATCAGGAATGGGACAGTCCTTCCATAGGATCTTGCCTTAATCTTTCCGGTAATAGTAATGGCATTAAGGTTCAAATAAGCGGAGATTATGCTTACATAATCAGAGCTAGTTCAATAGACAGCATGATTGTGGCTGATGTTTCTGACCTGGGAAACATTTCTGAGACAGGATCAGTCTCTCTTTTTTCTAATCCGTCCAATCTGGCCGTTTCTGGAGATTATGTCTATGTAGCTTCAACCTATAATACTCAGGAACTGCAGATAGTTAACGCCAACAACCCATCTTTCCCATATATTTCGGGAAGCTACAATCTTTCGACAAACACTGACGCCAAGGGAATTTATGTTTCCGGAAGCATTGCATATGTAACTCGCTCGTCATCCGGTAGCGATGAATTTTACACGTTGGATATTTCCAATCCTTACTGGATTTCAGTGCGCGATTCCCTTAATCTTAACGGTTCAGGGAGCGATGTTGTTAAGCTGGGAAATTACGCTTATGTTGCTTCTGATGATAATAGTGCGGAACTAAAAGTAGTGAACGTTTCCAATTCTTCAAATATAAATCTCTCAGGATCATATAATCTTTCAGGGAATACTGACGGACTTTCGGTTGCCGGCTTTGACAACACGGTTCTCCTGGGAAGAAGCAATGGACTTCTTTATATTTTTGACGTTTCCAATCCAAGCTCGCCTCAATTAAGAGGGCAATTTGATGCCGGTGGCAGTGTGAATGATATTGTAATCGTGAATGGAGAGGATGGCGATTTTGCGCTTTTGGCAACAAGTGCGGGAAGCAAGGAATTTCAAGCAGTCAATATTTCAGATATTTCCAATCCATCTTTAAACGGGAGCGTGGATATGGACAGTGTTCTTTATGGAGTGGCTTATGATAGTGAAAAAAATATTGCAGTTACAACGGGAAGTTCCGATTCACAGGAGTTTTGCATAGTTTTACCACAATAAAATGAAAAAATATTTTCTGAAAAATAAATATAAAGGAACAGGTTTCATTGAGCTTATTATTTATATGGCCGTTGCAATAATAATGCTTGCAGCCATATCTTCTTTTGTCATTTCAAACAAAAAGATGGAAGGGAGCAATAAGGCGATTGCCGAAGTGGAATTCCAGGGAGCGGATATTGTGAGTATTGTCACCCAGGCTGTCCGCAACTCTCAATCAATCAATTCTCCGGCCGCAGGAGTTAGCGGTTCAACCCTTTCCATTGTTACCGATACGGCCGAGAACAATCCCACAATATTTGATTTGTCTGATGGAAAAATAAGGATTAAAGAAGGAAACAGTTCTGCTATTGAACTTAATTCCGACCAGGTTGAAATTTCCAATTTAAATTTTCAAAATTTAGCGGATACCGGTGCGCCAGGAAGCATTCGCATCAGTTTTGACATACATTATCTCAATCCGGGAAATAAACCCGAGCTTAATTATCAAAAAACCTATTATGGTTCAGCCAGTTTACGCCAACAATAAAAAACAAAAAGGATACGCCGTCCTTTATATTGTGATCCTGGTCGGATCGGCAGTTTTAGCCATAGTGGTTTATTATTCTTGGCTGGCTTCTTTCTCGCTGCGGAATGAATTTCAAATGAGAAATTCAAAACAAGCTCGCTATTTGGCGGATACTTGCGGGGAAGTCGCACTTGAAATCATCAGAGAAAACGAAAGTTTTTCTGGTAGCGGAAATGTTTCCTCTATTTTTGGAGGAAGCTGTGAATATCAGGTCAATATAATAGATTCCCAATACGGAGAAGTTAATGCTACTGGAAATTTTAAAGATACGGAGAGAAAAGTTAAAATATCAATTGATAAAAGCGGCTCAGCTTTAAAGGCGACATCATGGAGGGATGTGGCAGATTTTTAAAATTATGTAAGTTAGAAAAACAATCACGATAATGTTTGTAATATTATATGTTTTTATTGATGCGATGTCAGAATATTTTTTCAGAAAAAATTCCCTTTCTGTTTTTTTATTAGTTTTTTTGTAAAAAGTAATTGGTTCTGTCGATGGATTGTGTTATAATATTGAAGTGGATTTTCAAAAATAGATAATTTTTCAAAGTAAATGAACTTCAAAAAAAGCATTTTATTTAAATTCGGAATTTATTGCTTCATTCTTTTGGCTTTAGAGGGTGCTTTTGTGATATTTATTTATTTTGGATTTAAAGAATTACATTCTTTTGTGTTAGATAGGAACGAGGAACTTGAAGGAACTTCTCTTTCTGAATCAACTGCTTACTTAAAAGAACTTGGAATAGAGATAATCAAACAGAGATCTCTTGATACCGCAAAAGAAATTGATATCTATCTGGAATTTAATCCGGATAAAAAAATAGAAGATTTGGTAAAGGATGAAAAATTCAAATCCCTAGCTGTTCAAAGGTTTGGAGTTGAAGGATATACTGCTGTTAATGATGAAAAAGGAATTAATTATTTTCATCCTGATCCAAAAATTGAAGGAACTGATTTGCATCTGCTTGACGATCAGCTTTCTGGATTTTGGGAAATAATTGATAGGGGTTTAAATCAGGAATCAAGCGGTTTTTATAAGTGGGAAGATGAAAACGGAAACATCAGAGAAAAGTATATGTTTATCAGCCCGGTCTCAAGAAAAACTGCTGACGGGAAAAGTCTCAATGTTGCATCTACCACATACATAGACGAGTTTTATGAACCGATTAATGAATTGAATAAAAAAATTACTTTGACCTCAGATCAATCAAGGATGGAATTAAAAGAATTTTTGAATACAATGAGGATACAAGTAACACTCCTTGCTGTAGCTAATTTAATTGCTATGTTCCTTATCGGTCTGATGATATATAAGAAATTGATACTCCCAATAAGAACTCTTTCCAGGGCTTCTGAAGAAATATCTCGTGGAAACTTCGATGTAAAATCGGAAGTTATTTCATATGATGAAATCACAGATCTTTCCAGAAGATTTAATCAGATGGCGGTTGAATTCAAAAAATCCAAGGAAGATATCGAGAATAAGATTAAGGAACGCACTTCTCAGCTTGAAAGGCTCAATAAATATATGGTTAACAGGGAACTAAAAATGATTGAATTAAAAAAGGAAATTGACAGGCTGAAAAAAACAAACAAATGAGTGAAATCGAGAAAAATGAATCAGAAATAAAAGTGTACAGGAAATTTTTTTTCCGAAAGGCAATTTTTTTATTGGGGATTTTGGTTATTGTTTCGAGTGGCATTGCTGGCAGCGTATATCTCGGAAAAAGCTCCGAAGAAAAAGAAAAAAAAGAACTGATTAAGGTTTCCCACTTATCTATTGCGGCTTTTGATTATCGTCAGATAGCAGCCTTTCATGAAAATATCAATCCTGATAATCCTTATTATCATAGAATTAGAGAACAATTGGTTTCCGTTAATGGAGCACTGGAGAATTTTGACATAAAATGGATTTATTTAATGAAAAAAGAAGGCAATAATTGGATTTTTTCCGTCGATCCCACGGATGAAAATGCTTCTGATTATACTCCTCCCGGAACTCCATATGATGATTATCCAAAAGAACTGGATCAGGTTTTAGACAAAAATGATTCGGTTATAGTCGGACCCTATTCAGATCAATGGGGGGAATTTATCTCAATTTTTGAACCGATCGAGGACTTAGAGAGCGGAGAGGTAGTGGGGGTATTGGGAATTGATATTGATGCTGGATTTTGGAGGGAAAACATTTTGAAATCACAGATTTTGCCAATAACCATATGTTTTTTTACCTTATTGCTCTGGATTTCATTTTTCTTTTATTTGGATAAAAGAGATAAACACAAAAAAGAAATCCAGTGGAAGGAACAAAGATTTAAATCTGTAGCGGAAGCAATGAAGGATATCGTTTATCGCGTAGATTTGTTTGATAAAATAACTTATATTTCCCCGTCTATTAAGGAATTTTTGGGATTTTCTCAGGATGAAGTGCTGGGAAAAAGTATTATGGAGATTGTTCCTCTCGCAGAACGTTCAAAATTAATCGATGCATCAAAAAAACTTTCTTATGAAAAATATGTTATCTCTCTTGAACTTATTCTGAATCGCAAAGATGGAAAATCAGTCAATGCCGATATTAATATCACTCCAATTTTTGAGGACAAAAAGTTAACAGGAAGCCAAGGAGTAGTCCGCGATATAACCCAAAGAAAGATAAATGAAGAAAAAATAAAAAAACAGACCGAAGAACTTAAAAAATCTCAATCCGCAATCCTTAATATCTTGGAAGACATCGAGGAAGAAAAAGAAGAAGCCCAGGAAGAAAGAGATCGCACCAATGCAATACTTTACAGTATTGGAGAAGGAGTTTTTGTGGTTGACGAAAAATTACGCATTATTATGACCAATAAAATTATTACCAGATTGTCGGGATATTCGAATGAGGAATTGATTGGACAGAAATATGATAATAAGCTGAAATTTTTCATTAACAACAAAGAAAAGGACGAATTTGTAAAAGAATCATTGAAAAATGGAAAAATTGAAGAAATATCCAATCAGTCGGTTTTTATCGGAAAAGATGAAAATACAATCCCTGTTTCCGGTAATGCGGCTCCCTTAAAAAACAAAAAGGGAGGAATTATAGGTTGCGTTGTTGTTTTTGGAGATATTACCAAGGAAAAAGAAATAGACAGGATGAAGTCGGAATTTATTTCTGTTGTATCCCATCAACTTAGAACGCCGCTGACTAATATCAGATGGTTTGCTGAGATGCTTCTTGAAGGAGAAGGAAAGAATATCACTAAGGAGCAGGAGGAGTTTATTAAAGAAATTTATGATAGCGGCAAAAAGATGATAAAGCTTGTGGGTGATCTTTTGGATGTTTCTAAAATTGAGGCAGGAAAGAATTTTATACTTGAAAAGAAAAGAACAGATATCGTTTCTCTTTTAAGGGAAGCTATTAGCGATCAAAAAATAATGGCCGAGGATAACGGAGTGAAAATTATTTTTCAAGAAAATCATCCAAAAGCATTGTTTTTGAATATTGATAGCGATAAGATTAAACAGGTTTTTCAAAATCTTCTAATCAACGCCATAGAATATTCACCCAAGGGAAAGAATGCGGTTCTGGGATTCGAAGACGGGGAAGAGGAAGTTATTTTTTCAGTAAAAGATTCAGGCTTCGGAATTCCGCTAAATCAGCAGAAAATGGTGTTTGAAAAGTTTTTCAGGGCCAGTAATGTCTTGATGACTGAAGACGCGGGAACTGGATTGGGACTTTATATTTCCAAATCAATAATTGATGCTCATGGAGGTAGAATCTGGTTTGAATCGGAAGAAAATAAAGGAACTACTTTCTATTGCAGTTTTCCTAAAAAATAGCTCAAAATTTAGGCGAAAAATACAAAAATACTTCAATAAAAAACAAGGTTAGTAGATTTTTACTTCTCAGGAGAAAGATTAATGAAGATATAAATAGGCGGTATAATTGTTATAGTTTGTAGATGAAAAAGACAACGAAAATATTTTTTATATTGCTGTTTTTGGCTGTGAGTTCGTTCGCGGGAGGTATTTTTGTTGCAGAAAAAAAAGCGGCGAAAAATCCCCCGAGAGTGGTAGAGAATATCATTGAGGAAAAGAAAGGGGAAGCTTCTGGCAATGAAAGTAATATAGAAATTGTTGAAGCAGAAAATCCGGAAGCTCAGGAAATCAAAGTTGAACAAAAAGAAAGCATTAAATTTTCCTTTGCAATTTTGGGCGATACTCAATATTTCAAGCCAGGAGCTTATGGGGACTATCAAAAAGCATCAGATAATATCAAAAAAATTAGTCCAGATATAGTTTTCGCTTTAGGGGACTTGGTTTCAAGCTGTGACAAGGAAAAAGAATGTGAAGATAAGATTAATAATTGGAAAAATGTCTTGGGAAAGCTTTCTTCGAAAACCTATGTCATGATGGGCAACCATGACAGGACCGGAGAGGAAAAATCAGACATTGCTTGGCAGAAAGTTTTCAATCTCCCTAATAATGGACCGGCTGGATTCTCGGAACTTACTTATTCATTTGACTTTCAAAATTCCCATTTTATTATTTTGAGCAGCGATAAGCCGGAAGAAAATAGAATTAACGCTATTCAAAGAGGTTGGCTTGAACAGGACCTTAATAAAAATAACAAAGAAAATATTTTTGTTTTTTTTCATGAACCGGCATATCCGACAAATTCAAAAACAGGAGAATCCCTAGATGAAAATGCAGGTGAGCGCGATGCTCTTTGGAATATTTTTGTAAAATATAAAGTGGATGCGGTTTTTTCCGGCCACGAGCATATCCAAGCTCGCCGAAAAGTGGCGGGAATTTATCAGTTTATTTTTGGAAATACTGATTCTTTTAATCATGATGCTCCAAAATCAGGAGTAGTTGAGTATTCATATATCGGACCAGGTTTTGGATTGGTTGAAGTAAGTGGAAAAGAAATTACCGTTAAAACCTACGAAACCGGAGGAAAAATTTTGGATACGTTTGCCTTATCGAAGTAATTTTGATATAAAAAACTACAGTTAAAAAGGAGGTTACTGTGATGGATTTTGAAAGCAAAGAAGAGAAGAAAAGAGATTGCATCTTTCAAGGAATGGTTGAATGCGAAAGACTTCTTTATGAAAAATGTACCATGCCGGAAGACCAACAGTGCCTTAAAAAGGATTCCGAGGGAGAAAAAGCCCAGGTTTCTTTCAGGGGAATAATTTTAAAACCAGCCTGAATTGAACAAGGGGCATGTAGCGATAAATATGCCGCATGCCCTCCTCATTTGCCAATAAAGATTTTTTTAGTATAATAAAAAGCATGGTAGCAAGAGATAAAATAAAATTTAAATTTTTCGCAATAATCGGATTGGCTGTTTTAGCATGTCTGGTGGCTTACCCGGAAATAATTAAGCCAGTGAAACCGGTATATGATTTTTTCAATAAAACCAAAGTTAATCTTGGACTCGATCTTCAAGGAGGGATTCATTTGGAATATAAAGCCGATACTTCCAATGTTGATTCATCAAAAAAGGCAGATGCTCTTCAGGCTGCCCAGGACGTAATAGAAAGAAGAATCAATGCTTTCGGAGTAGGAGAGCCGCTAATCCAGACCGCCCGTTATGGATCAGATGATTATGTAATTGTTGAACTTCCCGGGATAAAAGACATCGAAGAAGCTAAGAAAAGAATAAAAGATACCCCATTTTTGGAATTCAAAGAAGAATCCGGAGAGGAGGACAATAAAGAAATAAATAAAATGTTTGAATCGGCTAACGCTGAAACAAAGAAAAAAGCTGAAGAAGCCCTGAAAAGAGCTTCACAAGGGGAAGATTTTGGAGCGTTGGCCAAGGAATTCAGCCAGGATCCAGGATCAAAGGAACAGGGAGGAGATCTGAACTTTGTGAAAAAAGGATCTTTTGTTCCCGAATTCGATAAAATTTTATTTGAAGGAAATTTGAAAGACGGAGAAATAGTCCCAGCACTTGTTGAAACCCAATATGGTTGGCATATTATCAAATATATCGAATCGAGAGGGGAGGGCGACGAAAAAGAAGTCCACAGTGCCCACATCCTTTTCCAGAAACAATCAGCAGAAAATTATCCCGAGTTCAAGTATAAATCAACCGGACTTTCCGG
>JAKLHP010000080.1 GCA_022710085.1 Patescibacteria group bacterium
ACCCGGCGCAACGGAAATTGAAGATAGCAAAAAAATAGAGGAGTTAAGGGAAAAATTAAAGAAAGAGCACACTCCAAATTTCGATGAGGTTTCCCGATTCATGGACAGAATAAAAGATTTGGATTTAAAAAGAACAATCGATTTGGAGGATTTTTCCGACATGGAAAAATATACATTGAGATTATTAAAAAAGATAGAAGATATTGAGGAAATTATAAACAGAAAAGGATTTTCAGGATCAAAAATAAAAGATATAAAGAGTCTATTTGCTATGTATCCCTCAAGTCCCAGAACTTATGGAAAGTACAATTATAAAAACAGGTAAAAGATCTGCTACATGAAAATTTTATTTATCTCTCATACTTATCCGCCTATTGTCGGAGGAGTTGAGAATCAAAATTACGAACTTTACACCTGGTTGTCAAAAAAAACAGAGGTGAAGTTAATCGCCAACAAAAAAAGATGGCTCATCCCATTTTTTTTGCTATACGTTTCGATTTATGCGGCTTTGACAGCCAGAAGATATGATGTAATTCTTTTGGGTAGTTGTTTATTGGGAAATGTTGGATGGTTTGTCAAAAAATTTACCAAAAAACCGATTGTGGTCGTCGCTCATGGACTCGATTTGACCTGGAAAAATAATTTTTACCAAAAATTATGGGTTCAGAAATTCATTAAAAGCTTGGATAAATTGATTGCTGTTGGAAATGAAACCGTGAGAGTTGCCAGAGAAAAAAATATTTCAGAAGACAAAGTGGTTTTTATTCCGAATGGAATTGATACGGAAAAATTTTTGGGAAACTATTCACGCCAAGACCTGGAAAAAGTCATCGGGGAGGAAATGGGAAACAAAAAAACCATCCTGACTTCCGGAAGATTGGCCAAAAGAAAAGGCGTTGCCTGGTTTATTCGAAATGTTCTGTCGAAACTTCCCGATAATATAATTTATATCATTGCCGGAGATGGACCAGACAAAGAAAATATCCAAAATGCCATCAGAGAAACAAAACGGGAATCAAGAGTGAAGCTTTTGGGATATGTTTCGGATGGAAATAGGAATATTTTGTTCAATACTTGCGATTTGTTTATCCAGCCAAATATCAAAGTTCCCGGAGATATGGAAGGATTCGGACTCTCCGTCATTGAAGCGGCTTCATGCAAAATTCCCGTAATCGCTTCCGATCTTGAAGGACTCAAAGATGCCATAAAAGACGGACGAAACGGATTTTTAGTCGAATCGGGAGATTCAAGCGCTTGGGCTTCAAAAATTATTGAACTCACATCAGATGACAATTTCCGAAAAGAATTTGGAAGCAAGGCCAGACAATATGTGATTGATAATTATCAATGGAAAATCATCGCTAAAAAGTATTTAGAAGAAATAGAAAAAACCATATAAACCAGATGTTTAATTTTATCTCGAGTCAAATATTGTTCTATGTTTCCATAATCCTGGTTCTTTTCATTCCGGGCTATTTTTTGATACTCGCCATCGAATCAAAGAAAAAATTATTCGGGAGTCTTGAAAGATTTATTTTTTCTTTCGGGTTTAGCATTATTACTGTTGATTTTCTGATGATATTAATGGGAAGAGCGGAAATATTATTAAACAGGATTTCCATAATCGTTGCTATTTTATTGTTCTCCGCCATCTGTTTTGCTATTTATAAAATAATAAGATCTCGCACAATATCCGATTCGCAAGAAAGTGCAGAACTTAAAGCAAAAGAAGATGATGCTTTCAGTTTTTCAAAAAATCAAAAAATTCTGATTATACTTTTATTGTTCCTCACTATTTTCATCAAAACCGCTTACCTTAAAAATTCCATCTTCCCCACCTCTACCGATCTTGGCCATCATATGTACTGGTCAAAATCAATTTCTGAAACCGGAAAGATTCCGGCTTATCAGGAAAGTGACATCATCAAAGTGGATGGAAATTACCAAGTCAGCCAGCCGGAGAAGATTGCCGATTTTATTATCGGCGAGCATCTCATTTTTTCAGCCATAAACCTTATTTCTGGAATTAATTTTATCTCCTATTTTCCTTCTCTGATATTATTTTTAATCCATATCGGTGGAATTCTAGCAATTTTCGTCTTAACGTTAAGACTTTTTGAAGATTATGCTTTTGGAAAAAATGCGGCCATTTTTTCGCTTCTCCTGATCGGGCCGATTTATGCCATTTCATCATCTCAAGCTAAATTTGTCAGCGGAGGAGTAATCGGAAATACAATCGGAAATTTATTGATTCCTTTCGTGATTTATTTTCTTTTCCGCGCCTTAAAAGAACAGAATGCGACCCTCGTTTCTCTGTCCATCTTCTCGATTTTCGGACTGGCTTATACCCATCACCTCAGCACCTTTATCTTTATTTTTGTTTTTATTTTTACATCGGCAATATTCGTTTCATTGAATACCAGAAATGCGCTTTTACATTTCAAGAAATGGCTGAAATTGATGCTTAGTCCACAAATAATGACATTGCTTCTTGCTTCTCTTTTCTTTTTTCTCATAATTTACACCCCCAGCTATGTTAACACTAAAGCTGTCGGAACTGCTGTTGGCGGACCATCCAAAGAAACCCGGGCTGGACTGACATTCACCCAGCTAAAAACGACAGCAGGTGAAGCCAGAATGGTTTTGGGAATTGTCGGAATAATCATCCTGCTAGCTTTTAAAAAAAGAAATGGTTATGAAAGCGCTTTTGTTTTGGGATGGTGTATTTCGATAATGATTATGTCACTGAAGCCTCAATGGCTATTCCTCGATCTTCCTTCCACCCGGATTGCTAATTATGCTTCATTTCCTTTGGCAATTTCCGGATCTTTTGCCCTGGCTTTCATAATCGACAAGCTGAAAAATTCCGAAAATAGATACTCTCTGAACACAAAAATACATTATGCTTTATATATGATGCTTGCTGCTTTCATACTATCAAGCGGTTTCTACGATAATTCTCAATCAATTAATACCCAAAGCAACTTCGAAAAAGCTGTCCAAACTTTCAGCGCCTCGAAATACCTGGCTTCAAAAGTAAACGCTGATGATAAAATTCTCAAAGATCACAACTACCTCACTGCCGACTCTTGGATAAAAATTTACTTTAACCGCGATTATAATTTTCCCTTCTCAAGAGGATACTTCAAGCGCTACGAAGATGTCAC
>JAKLHP010000081.1 GCA_022710085.1 Patescibacteria group bacterium
GGTGAATTTGAAAATATCGAAGAGCCGCTTAAAAATAAGAATAAAACAGTTATTGTGCAGTTTGCTCCGGCTATCCGTTCAAGCATCGGAGAGGAATTTGGAATGGATCCTGGCACGGTGGTTACCGGAGAACTGACGGCGGGTCTTCGAAAATTGGGATTTGATAAAGTTTTTGATACTTCAGTTGCAGCGGATTTTACAACTTGGGAAGAGGCCCAAGAGCTTGTCGATCGTATTATTTCGGGAGAAAACCTCCCGGCTTTCTCCTCTTGCTGTCCGGCCTGGGTGAAATTTTTAGAATTCTATTATCCTAAATTTCTCAATAATCTTTGTACTTCCCGTTCGCCTCAAGCCATGATGGGAGGACTAATAAAGACTTATTGGGCTGAGAAAAATAATATTGATCCGAAAAATATTTTGGTTGTTTCGATAATGCCCTGTGTGGCCAAGAAATATGAAATCAAAAGAGAAGAATTAAAAATGGAAAATGGACTTTTTCCGGTAGATGTTATTCTCACCACAAGAGAAGCAGCCAGACTCATGAATAAACACAAAATTGATCTCAAGAATATTGAGCCGGAAGAAGCGGATAATCCTTTCGGATTTCCATCAGGAGCAGGAGTAATTTATGGAGCTAGCGGAGGTGTTTTTGAATCCGCTTTCCGTACCGCCTATTTCAAGGCAACGGGAAAAAATTTGGAAAATATCGACGTTAAAGAAGTCAGGGGGTTGGATGGAATAAGAAAAAGAGAGCTGAAATTGGGTGATAAAACCATAAAAACGGTATTGGTAAATGGGATCAAGAATGCCAAAAAAATGATGGAAGAGCTAAAAGAAAATCCCGATGCTTTTCAGGCTATGGAAGTGATGGCTTGTCCGGGAGGTTGTATTGGAGGAGGCGGTCAGCCTATTCCAACCACTCCGGAAATCAGAAAAAAAAGAGCGGAAGCTCTTTATGATGTTGATGCAAAGAAAGAATTGCGCTTGGCCCATGAAAATCCAGTTATTGAGGAAGTTTATAAAAATTATCTCACTAGTAAAGAAATTTCTCACAAAATTCTTCATACCAGTTTTCATCAAAGGGAAAAAGATGAAGTGATAAGGCTTAAGGATTCAAAAGATAATTAGATCTATACTTTTTCCGTCCTCCAATATTTTAAATTTCTTAAATTAATACTATTTTTTATGATCAAGGAAAACATCCTGACAAAAATAATCGTAAAGACAAATTTTTTCCCATATGCTTTAAAATTTACGGCACTTTTGGGAATTTCAGTTGCGGCCCCCTTTTTTCATTTTCAAGCTGTTACGGGAACAATTGTTAATGCGGCGTTAATTATTGCCGTGGTAATTTTGGGGAAAAAAGAAGCGATTGCAATCGGATTATTTCCCAGTCTAATTTCCATAATTACCGGGCTTTTGGTTCCGGCTACTGTTCCATTGATTCCCTTTATAATTCTTAGTAATATGATCTTAATTCTTGTGTTTGATATCTTGAGAAATAGAGGATATTGGAAAGGAATTGTTTGGGGAAGCATTTTGAAATTCTCATTTTTATATATTTCTGGAATTATTCTGATCAAGATTTTCGAATCAGATAGTCTTTCAAGAATTATCGCATTGATGTTTAGTTGGCAACAGCTTTTAACGGCTCTTACTGGAGGAATAGTAGCATATGCGACTTTAAAGATATTGAGGAAGATGTGATTCCAGCAAAAGCAACAATTGACATAAGGAAAATAAATAGATATGGTTTTATATACTTGCTAAAATTGATCGGAATATTGTCTTAAGGTGAGTTTTCGGGTTGTTTAACAAAGGGAATAAATCCCATGAAAAGCTTAACTTATTTTAAAAGGAGGTGGAAGAATGGAAGAAATCAGGAAGGAAAATGAATCAGAGGAAAAAGTTGATGAAGAAAAAGAAATAGGTAACTGGAAAAGTAAGACTGATTGGCCTCCAATGATCCGTTTTGTTATGTATGGAGGAAAGCTTATATGAAATGAAAAGTAAGATGGGGGAAAAGCGTTTCTTATTTAAGCACAAATGTCCGAATTTGTGGAGGAGATATAGATTGGGAAACCCATCTGTTCTCGCTGTAGCTACAAAGGTAAGCTGTTGATGAAAAAGGAGTTTCTGAATATAAAAAATAGTCCAGAAAATTCCAGGTTTGTTGGCGGCTTGGTAGGGGGAGGTTTTAACATAAGGGAATATCCTAAGGCCAGATTGTAAATCACATTTTGAAAAAAAATGGGAAAAATCGATCTGGTCTTTTTATCTGAATGTGTAAGCAATGCTATGGCGGGCAGTGCAATTACAAAAACTACCGCAATACTTGCGGTAGCAAAAAATACTGAATCATCGGCAGATTTATTTTGATTTAACTTTCGTCTTGGAGCAACGGGTGCAGATTTTTATCCTTTTGCCATCAACTTTTTTTGATTGGATGTTTATTTTGACCTTTCGAAGTGTCGCAATATTAGAATGGCTGCGGGTAACTCCGGATTTTGATCCTCGACCGCAAATTTCACAGACTCGGCTCATGGTATTTCGTAAAACGCATAGCGCATAACGCATAACGCAATTTGCGTTCCACGTTCCACGCTTCACGATCGTTTGATTTATTACGCAATTTAAGTTACCATATAAAAGCAAATTTAGCAAATATTATGAACGAATTCGTAATAATTTTTTTTCAAATAGTAGTATTGGTTATGTCGGTTGTTGTCCATGAAGTTTCCCATGGCGCCATGGCTTTTTGGCTTGGAGATCCAACTGCTAAATATGCCGGGAGGCTGACTCTTAATCCTTTCAAACACCTAGATTGGTGGGGTTCTTTGGTGGTGCCGCTGATCATGATTTTTACTTTAGGAATCGGATTTGGTTGGGCAAAACCTGTTCCCTATAATCCTTATAATCTCAGAGATCAAAGAAAAGGTCCGGCTTT
>JAKLHP010000082.1 GCA_022710085.1 Patescibacteria group bacterium
CTCGTAATTTGTCCTCCGGCTTTGGTCGGTGACAAAAACAAAAAATCAGGCTGGAAAAAATACACCGAGGAATTTGGACTATATGATTGGGAAGTTCGTTCACTGGGTGATCTGGAAAACATCCTGGAATTTGTTAACAGAGCCAAAGACATTGATGTAATCATAGTGGATGAAGCCCACAGATTCAGGAATCAAGACACCAAAGATTATGAACTCTTAAAAAATATTTGTAGAGAAAAACAGGTAATCCTCTTAACAGCTACGCCTTTCAACAACCGTCCGGGTGATATTTTATCCCTTTTGAAACTATTTATTACCCCGAAACGATCATCTATTACTCTGGAAAATAATTTAGTTGACCAGTTCAAAAGCTTCAAAGGCACTTTTGACCGTCTCGGTTACATAAAAAAATATTGGAATTCCATCGACAATATAAAAAGAACCAAAGCCACTAATTTCTACAAAACATTATTTGAGGAAGATAGTGTAGATTTGAAGAAAGTGGCAAACCGAGCGCGCTATCTAGCCAAGCAAATTAGAAACGTGATTGAGCCGGTAACAATCAGGCGCAATCGGCTTGATCTTACGAACAATCCTTTTTACAAAAAAGAAGTAAATGATTTATCAAAAGTTACCGATCCCCAAGAATGGTTTTTTGAATTAAATAAAGAGCAATCAGAATTCTACACGGAAATTATAGAAAATTATTTTGGCGATCCTGATGATGGCGGACAATTCAAAGGCGCTATTTACCGGCCTTTTGAATATGAAAAGGGCACATCAGAGGAAATGAGCGAAGAAGACAACCGCCAATTCCAGCAACAGCGCAACTTGTTTGACTTCATGCGACGCTTACTGGTTAAGCGTTTTGAAAGCTCATTCGGCTCATTTGAGCAAAGTATTAAAAATTTCAAAAGAATTAACCTTAATTGCCAAAAGTTCATAAACCGAACAGGCGAATATATTTTAGATAGAGCACTTCTTGAAAAAATATATGAACTTGATGCTGATGAAATAGAAAGATGCTTAGTTGAATATGAAGAAAAGATCAGCAAGGGTGAATATCCCAAAAATCACAAGAGATATAAAATAAAAGATTTTAAGTATAAGGACGAATTCCTTGCTGACTTGGAATCCGATTTGCAGCTTTTTGACAAAATACTGAATAAACTTTCCCAATTGGATTTGGTGCAAAACGATCCCAAAACGGAATGTCTGATTGAAAATATAAAAAAAGAATTTGCAAAAAAGCCGGGCAAAAACGAGCCTGAGCGGAAAATAATCATCTTTTCCGAGTATGTGGACACTGTTTTGTATATTGAAAAAGCGCTGGAAAGGAAGTTTGGCAAAAAAATGCTCGTGGTAGCCGGAGATTTGTCGCAGTCAAAAATATTATCTATAAACAAAAACTTCGATGCTTCTTATGCAGAGCAAGATAATGATTTCAACCTGCTTTTAACCTCTGATAAAATCTCCGAAGGTTTCAATCTTAACCGTGCCGGGATGGTTATTAACTATGACATTCCTTGGAATCCGGTGCGTGTAATCCAAAGGCTCGGACGCATTAACCGTATCAGCAAAAAAGTTTTCAATGAGCTTTTTATTGTAAACTTTTTCCCGACTGAAAAAGGTGCGGAACTCGTTCAATCTCGTGAAATCGCCGCTAATAAAATGTTCTTGATCCATACAGCTCTGGGTGAAGACTCTAAAATATTTGATATAGATGAAGAGCCAACCCCAGCCGGTTTATTTAACCGCGTTCAGCAAAATCCGGATAAACAGGAAGAAGAAAGTTTTTACACAAAAGCCCTCAAGGAATATTTGAAAATCAAAGAAGATAATCCTGAGCTTGTTGAGAATCTCCTGAATTTCCCGCGACGCATTAAAGTCGCCAAAAAGGGGAAAGAAAATGAACTTCTGGTGTTTTTCAAGAAAGGCCGTTTGTATGTGAGCGGATCATTAATAGATGATAAGAAACCGGAACCGTATCAAAAGACTTTTGAAGAAGTATTTGAAAATATTATCTGCCCACCGAATGAAAAAGCACTTGATTGGAATACTGATAATTTCTGGAAAACTTATCAGGCAATTCAGGATTTCCGAGAATATCGCCTTGGATCGGTGAGCGAACAGAGCTTGGAACAAAAAGCTTTGATCAATCTTGATTTCCTTATCCGCAGCAATAAAGAGATATTGATGCCGTATAAGGATTTCTTGCGCACACTCAAAGAAGATATTTTAAACTATGGGACATTAGCTGACTTCACATTGCGCCGGATAATGAATTTTAAAGAGGACAGTGTAAAAGATCTTGAAGCATTGAAGAAAGAACTAGGCGCAGATTATCTTATCAAAGAAAAATCCCGCCAGAGGGATCAGAAAAAAGAAATTATTATAGCTATTGAGAATAAAAAATTATGAGTGAAGCCAGGAAAATATTAGAAACGGTAATTGATGAGTTCTCGCCGGAGAAATTTATTCGCTTTTTCAGAGAAAAAAACCGTAGCTTCGTGGCTCAAGAAAATAATTACTCGCGATATAACGATGATGATTTTCAAAATGGCTCACAACTTGGAGAGATAAATTTTCAGGATAAGGACAGCCTGCTTG
>JAKLHP010000083.1 GCA_022710085.1 Patescibacteria group bacterium
TTTACTTCAGCAACACCCGGAAAATATGAAAAAAATAATTCCCTGCAAGCCGTCGAGCAGATTATCCGCCCGACAGGCTTGATCGACCCCGAATTGATTTTAAGATCTGCAAAAATCCAAGTGAAGGATGTTCTGAACGAAATTAGGAAAGTTATAACTAAAAATGAAAGAGTTTTGATAACCACCTTGACCAAAAAAATGGCCGAAGACCTGTCTGAATATCTCAAGGAAAACAAAATAAAGGCGGAATATCTTCACTCCGGCGTGGAAACTCTGGATCGGATTACGACTTTGGAAAATCTTCGAAAAGGTAAATTTGATGTCTTGGTGGGAGTGAATCTTATTCGGGAAGGGCTGGATCTTCCCGAAGTTTCCCTGGTTGCAATTTTAGATGCTGATAAAGAAGGTTTTCTTCGCAGCGAGACTTCTCTTATCCAGACAATCGGAAGAGCAGCGAGAAATGTCAGTGGAAAAGTGATTTTATATGCCGATAAGATTACCGGTTCGATGAATCAGGCAATCCAGGAAACGAATCGCAGAAGAAAAATCCAGGTTGAATATAATACGAAGCATAAGATTACTCCGAAAACCATTGAAAAGAATATAAAATCTATCGTTGATCATGAAATTAATCCGGTTCCAGTTCCCGATTTTACCAAACTCGAATCTCTTGAGGATCTGTCGGGATATATCAGGCAGAAAGAAAAAGAAATGAAAGAAGCAGCCAAAAATCTGGAATTTGAAAAGGCGGCGATAATTCGGGATGAAATTGGAGAACTTCGGAAACTTCAGCTGAAATAAAAAATTAAACCCCGGGGTACTATTAAGCAAAAGTTCTTTTAATCCTTGCAATAAGGAGGTGCACATTGGATAAAGAATTAATACAGAATATTTCAGAAGAAGAACTCTATGAAAAAATGAAACATCAAAGTATTCCTTTTGTGGTGATTTTTTATGCTTCCTGGTGTCCGAAATCCAAGCAACTTCTCGAGATTGTTCCGGAAATAATCCAGAAATATCAGGAAAAAGTTAAATTTCTCAAGATTGAAGTAGAGGGCAAGAAAAAAGGGGAAATAACCAGCCGTAAAATCCATGATTTTTGCAAAATAAAAGATTATCCTGTGATTTCTTTGTTTTACTTGGGAATCTTTCTTGGCATGGTGCTTTCCCAGAAAGACAGAGACGGCCAAATTGGTGACTTGGAGAGGATTATCCAAAATGCATCTGTTTACTTTCCGAGATAAAAAGACGATTCGAAGATTTTTTCAGTCGTCTTTTTTCTTTTTTAAATGGATGAGCTGTTAAAGTTATCCACAGCCCACTCCTTGCATACGAATTTAAAATTTTGTGGTATAATAAAACCAGAAAAAATTCACCTAGTGGAATATTCCGCTTTAGTGGATTACTTTGCTTGAAGCAAATTAATCCACTGGGTAAAAAAAACAAATGAAATACCAAAAATATAATTTATTCAAGTTTTCCAGGAAAACAACTTTTCAGTTTGTTTTCTTTTTGTTTGTTTTTGTAGGATTTTTTATCTTTTCAACTAATATTTCTCAGGGAGAAGGAGTTGATTCATACACCAAACTGCTTCTTCATATGGACGATACTGGATTAACGGACAGCTCTTCAAGCAGTCATACAGTGACTAAATATGGAAATACAGCCAGAAGTTCCACCCAAAGCAAATTCGGAGGATACAGCGGATATTTTGACGGAAACGGAGATTATCTTTCTGTTTCTGGAAGTTCGAATTTAGATTTCGGATCGGGAGATTTCACCTTGGAAGGATGGCTTTATCCTAGTGCTTCCCAATCCTATAGAGTATTATTTGAAAGCAAGAATTATGGTGTTTCCGGTTATAATGGTAATTTTAAAGTTGCTTTCAATACAGGGTCAGGAACTTCTGGTCAAATATATATGCATACTTATAACGGAGGTGCCCAAGGAGAAAGCATACCTATTAACACAGAAATACTGGCAGGACAATGGTATCATATAGCCTTAGTAAGAAGCGGAAACATACTATCTATATATAAAAATGGGATTTCAATAGGATCCGGAGCTCTTACTAAATCTTTGATTGACGGAGCTAATGGAATTTATGTGGGAGGTGATAGTTCTTATAGCACAAATGGTTACCTTGATGAAATAAGAATCTCCAAAGGTATCGCTCGTTGGACTTCCAACTTTACTCCTCCCACTTCCGCCTACAGTAGCCTTGATCCTGATAAAACCCTCACCAACCCCACTCCCGAAGACATCGAAGCCGACATCACGGCCGGTTATCTCTCCGTCACCGGAACCAACACCCAAGCCTCAAGTGCTACCATCAACACCAACTACACCCTTCAGTCCGGTTCTTTCCAATATACCATCCCTTCCAATACCACCCTCACCCCGTCTTCCGGAACCATGGATATCACCGCCCTCGCCGTTTC
>JAKLHP010000084.1 GCA_022710085.1 Patescibacteria group bacterium
TTATTGATAAATTCGGAGAAGATCTAAAAGGCAAGACATTCTCTGTTTGGGGGTTGGCTTTCAAAGCAGGCACAGATGATATGCGTGAATCTTCAGCTCTGACAATAATTAATGAACTTATCAAAGGTGGCGCTAAAATCCAGGCTTATGATCCGGAAGCTATGCATATGGCCAAGTGGGAAGAATATTTTGGCAACAATCCAAGCATAACCTATTTTAAAGACAAATATAGCGTGCTAAAAGATTCTGATGCCTTGCTTGTCGTGACCGAATGGAAAGATTTCAGGGCGCCTGATTTTGAAGAAATGAAAAAACTTTTGCATCGCCCTGTGATTTTTGATGGTCGTTTGCTGTATGATCCAAAAAAATTGAAAGAACTTGGGTTCGAATATAAATCAATTGGAAGAGGATAGAACTATATTGCTATGAAATATTTAGTCATATTATCAGCATTATTTTTTCTATTTATCTCAAGCTTTTCATATTCGCAAGCTTTTAGTTTGGGAATAGTCGCGGATATTCATGCTGGCGGTTCAAAAGACATTATAAGATCAGAAAAAAATGTTTTATATCCGAATCGATACTGCATCAATTTAGAAGGAATAAAAAAATCAGATGTTGATTATATTCTGACGCTTGGGGACAATACTCAAAATGGAAAAGAATCGGAAGCCAAAAGAGTGCTAAATTGCATGAGGGGTTATGACGTTTTATGGACAAAGGGAAATCATGACAAAGAGGTTGCTTGGCAGCTTTTTAAAACTCCTAATTATTACAGTAAACAGATTGAAAACTGGAAGATAATCGTTATGGATTCTTCAAAAGTTAATCCTAACAGCTCGGGCGGATTTTTGGATGAGCAGCTAGACTGGTTAAAGAAAGAATTAAGCGAGAATGATTCGGAGGATATTGAAAATATTTTTATAGCGACGCATCACAATATTTTTGAGAAAACCGACCTTTTTCCTAACATTACCTATCCCGAAATTATTTTTCCCCAATTTTTAAAACCAATTCAAGTGGAATTGCCAGATCCTATATACAAAAAATTCATAGAAATCATAGAATCAAATGACAAAGTCAGATATGTCTATTCCGGGCATGTTCATCTGAAAAATAGCTGCTTGCAAGCCGGTGGTATAGAATATTGCTCTGTCCCATCTATTTCCACTAAGGATCAGGAGGGCTATTTTCTCAATCTTTCACTTGAATAAGTAAGTTTAATTAAAAGAAAGTATCAGTAATAATATGAGAATCTTATTTTTCAACTATGAATTTCCGCCATTGGGTGGGGGAGCAGGAAATGCTTCAAGCTATATACTTCAGGAATATGCGAAAAATCCTGACATCAGAGTTGATTTTATCACAGCTTCTATTGATGAAAATCAGCATGTTTTAAAAATGGGGGATAATATTACAATTTACAGATTGCCGATTGGGAAAAATCATGGAAATATCCATTATCAATCAAAAAGAGAGCTCATTAAATATTATCAGGAAGCATACAAATTTGCCAAAAAGCTCGTGAAAGAAAATCAATATGATTTGACTCATTCCTTTTTTTCTGTGCCATGCGGATACGTGTCCTATAAGCTTTGGAAAAAATACAAAATTCCATATATAATTTCACTTCGCGGGGCTGATGTTCCTGGCTATAGCGAACGGTTTACTTTCTTGTACAAATTTATTACGTCAATTATAAAAAAGATCTGGAAAAATGCTTACTTTGTGATAGCCAATAGTCAAGGCTTTCGTGAGCTTGCATTGAAATCCGACCCAGAAAAAGAGATAGGCGTAATTACTAATGGCATTGATATCGAAGAATTTTTTCCAGCTCCTGACAAAAAGGAGGCTGATAAGTTTACGATTATCTGTGTTTCACGCGTCACTCCGCGCAAAGGAATCCGTTTCCTAATTCAGGCTTTCAATATTCTTTCGCGCCGTTATGACTATATTAGATTAGTTATTGTCGGAGATGGAAATGAACGTGCGTCACTCGAAGATTTGGTGCAGGCTCTGGAACTCAAAGAAAAAGTTTTATTTACAGGTCCTGTTTTGCATGAAAAAGTTTTGGAATATTACCAAAAAGCTAATATTTTTGCCTTGCCGTCAATGAATGAAGGCATGAGCAATACTATGTTGGAAGCGCTGGCTTGTGGTCTGCCCTTGGTCGCGACTGATACGGGCGGAACCAGGGAATTGGTTGAAGAGGGGCAAAACGGTTTCATAGTTAAGATGAAAGAGTCTCATGATTTGGCGGAAAAAATTGAGAAATTTCTGCTAAATCGAAATTTGGAAAAAGAAATGGGTCGGAAAAGCAGGGAAATAGACAAAAA
>JAKLHP010000085.1 GCA_022710085.1 Patescibacteria group bacterium
TATTGGAATCATCCATAACAATTACCAATTTCATATTATTGGGAAGTTTGTTGGTATCTTCTATTTTCTTGAAAGCTTCGATCAAATATTTGATTCCTTCGCTCTTGATAACTTTTCCGATGCAGAAAATATATTTCTTATCTTTCAGCTCCCAGCGGTCAAGCGCTTGAGTCTGGCAGTTATATTCAGTTTGGGCCCCGTTGGGAATATAAACAGTTTTTATCTTATATTTGGAAAAAACATAATTTCTTATATTCTTGCTGATGGCTATCGTTTTATCGGAAAATTTGCAGGCTATCTTCTCTCCGAATCGGAGGTATCTTTTGGCAAATTCACTCCGCTTTTTTCCGAGATAATCTCGGGAGTGAAAAGTTGAAATGACCAGGGTTTTTCTCTTGAAAAATTTCAGAATAAAACTCAACGATGCCGGACCGATTGACTGATAATGAATCACGTCATATTCCTGAAAAAGCGCATGGATAGTGGCCAAAAAGGTGTAGCTGATCGTCTCTAAATTCTTGCTTCGGATGCTTGGAATATGGATCAATCTGATCCCCTTATATTTTACTAAGCTTTTCTCGGTGTAATTATTTCTTGTGTAAACAAGGACATCGTGCCCCATTTCACTGAGTCTGGCTGCTAAATTTTCAGCATACTTTTCCACTGCCCCGCTTGTTGCCGGAATTCCCTTTTGTCCGATGAAAGCAATTTTCATAAGTTCTTTCTTTTAACTTAATTTACTCGAATTATCGGGGAAATATCGCCTGAGCTGTTTTTCCAAAACTTGTTGTTATTTTGTATCGTTAATCCGTTCCAAATACTTCTGGAAAAATTTCCTTTTTGAACCAGGACGATTCCATAGCGGTCATTTTCGTAGAATTTTGATCTTGTGACATCAATTCTTCCTCCGTTTCCGAAGGCATCAATTTCAACGCCTTCTCTCTTATTGTCTCGGTAAGTATTGTTTCTTACTGATATATTGGAATTATCAAGGTTGATTCTCATCCCGCTTTTATCGTTGTCCTTTATCGTATTGCCGGAAATCCAGGCCTCAGATCCGGGCATAATCCCGATCCCGTCACCGTCATTGTCGATGATTTCATTTTTTTTCAATATGAGTTTTCTTTTTTCCGATAGGATTCCGTTCCTGCCGTTATTTTTTATCAAGTTATCGGTTATGGACACCTCGTGCTTTTCATTGACCGATGCGGATTCAATCTTGATCCCTTCTTTATCATTGTCCTTGATGATGCATTCACTGATTGAAGCACTATCTCCCTCGCTGACTCTTATTCCAATCCCTCCCTTTCTTACGGTAACTTCGTCAAGTTGAGATTTATGTTTCATTTTTACAACCGGCTTGTCGTCATTTCGGGGTTCAATAATTACCTCATCGTTTTCGCTTCCGGCAACCGTTACTCTGCTGGGAATCTCAATATTTTCCCGATATGTTCCTTTGGCAACATCAACAGTCGTATTGTCAGAAGCGTTCTCAAGAGCTTTTGCAATAGTTTTGTAAGGCTGATTTTTGGTTCCTTTTTCTGTTCCGATGTAATTTCTGTCCACGTATATTTTTTTATCTTCAGCGTAGGAAAAAAACGGAAGGACAAAAACTGCGAGAAGAAGAATGCTTCCGGCAAGTTGTTTTTTATCAAATTGTTTGAAAAAAGTCGTTTTTTGTCCCATATCGGTTTGTTTGATTTACAGAATTATGACTTTTTAGGGTAACAAATTGAATTAATTCTGTCAATAGCATCAAGTCCTTTTAGACTTGACAAAAATCAAAAAATATACTAAAATGAACAGTTATAAAAATTAAGTAAAAATATATGATTTACGGTGATTTTTCAAGTGTTTTGAAGCGAAGATGGAAATCCATCACATTGGTGGCTGTTTTGGTTGCTTCTTTGGTTTTTGCCATTTCAACATTAATGGAGCCAAGATATCGTTCGGATATGAGCGTCTTGGTGATTCAGAAGCAGTCAGAAGATAAAGTGGATGCTTATTCAGCTGCTAAATCAGCCGAATATCTCAGTGATATATTTTCCAAAATTATTTACACCGATTCTTTCATTGATGACGTATTGAGATCTCCTGAAAATATCCAGAGCCAATTTTCAAGCAACAAAGAAGAAAGAAAAAAAGAGTGGAAAAGAGAAGTAGAGACGAAGAAAATTAATAATACCGGAATTATCGAAATTTCCGTTTTTGATCCTTCCAGAAAAGAAGCAGAAAAA
>JAKLHP010000086.1 GCA_022710085.1 Patescibacteria group bacterium
TCTTCCGAATATGTGTATTATTTTCAGCTTCCGAGCGGAATAATATATCGCACAAATTCCAATGGGACAAGCGATCCTGAGCAAATTACCACTTCTTCTCCAGACAAGATGAGTGATCCTGGCTATAAGATAACCGTTTATGACAAAAAAAGAATCGCTATCCTAAACAAAAGTGGCGATTTATACATAAATAACGTCGGAGAAAAAAATTCATATTTCAAGAATCTTGCTTCCGGAATATACGAAATTCAATTTTCCGATGATGGAAAAAAGATGCTCTTTTACAGCGACTGGGAAATATCCGTTTATTTTACCAGAGATTGGGACGTCCAGCCTTGGAGAAGCGAAGATGAACGAAAAGAAATTGTCAGATTTTCTGAAAAAATCGAAAATGTCCAATGGGCCAAAAAATATGAACACGTAATATTCAATGTTGGCAAAAAGATAAAAATAACTGAAATTGACAATCGAAGCCAAAATAATATCAGTGATATCATGAACCTTGATAATGAAAAAATAAAATTAGTCTGTGACTTTGGAGAAGACAAAATCTATTTTATGAACAAAAACGGAGAAGAAAGCAACCTCTATTCAATAAGTTTCCCGGAAATTGAAGGGATCTTATTCTAAGATACAATCTGCATATTTCACAAAAAATAAAACCCGGAGAAAATCCGGGTTTTGATGATAATATAAAGTAATTCGAATTATCGCTTCTGCCACTGAGGCGCTCTTCGTGCCTTTTTAAGTCCCGGCTTCTTTCTCTCAACCATCCTTGAATCCCTGGTCAAAAATCCAAGATCCTTGAGAGCTTTCCTCAAAGATTCATCGTATTTTACCAAGGCTCTTGAAATTCCAAGCCTTACTGCTTCTGACTGTCCCTTTGTTCCTCCACCTCTTACTAGAATTGAAAAACTGAATTTTCCGAATAATCCGGCTGATCTAAGCGGAGAAAAAATTGTATTCTGCAAAGAAATTGTGGGAAAATAATCATTGGCCTTCTTCTTGTTCACGATATAATCACCATCGCTGACTTTATCTTTTTCATAAATTCTAACCTGGGCAACCGAAGTTTTTCTTCTGCCTACCGCATAGAAATATTTTTCCTCTTTCTTCGCCTTCTCTTCCTTCGGAGCTGATTCTTTTTTCTTGGTTGTTTTCTTAGTTGTCATAAATTAGTGTTTTACGTCAATTTTATTGTTATGATTTTCATCCTTATAAATCAAAAGTCTCTTGATCATTTTATCTCTGAGTTTATTCTTGGGAAGCATCCCATAAACCGCTTCTCTGATTACTTTTCTTGAATCTTTTTCCATTTTTTCTTTAAGGGCCATGGATTTTATTCCTCCAGGATAACCGCTGAAATTATGATACATCTTCTTTTCTTCTTTGTTTCCGGTAACTTTCAAAAAATCAGAATTGACAATCACCACGAAATCTCCACCGTCAATATGGGGAGTGAAATCCACCTTATTCCTTCCACTAAGAACATTGGCTATACCAGTGGCCAAACGTCCTAAAACTTTTTCTCTTGCATCAAATAAATGATATTTTTTCATATAATTTAACTAGCTTACGAATTCTATCACTGCCATCTTGGCACTGTCTCCTTTTCTTCTTCCAAGTTTGGTAATTTTTGAATATCCGCTTTTTCTGGAATCGAACTTTCTGACAAATTCTCCTGTCAATTTTTTAACTGCCACTCCAGAAAGAGTTTTTCTCAGATCTCTTATCACTGAGACCTTGTTTTTATCATCAACCTTCTTTGCTTTTTTGATAAATGAGTCAATGATCGACTTTAACTCCTTGGCTTTAGCTTCGGTGGTAGTAATTTTCTCTCGAATGATAAAGCTATTAAGAAGCGACTTGAGAAGTGCTCTTCTTTGTTTTCTGACTCTGCTAAATTTTCTTCCTGCAACTTTATGCTTCATATTATTTGAGTGTTAATCCAAATTCTCCTATTGCTTTTTTAATTTCTTTTATTCCCTTATCTCCCATACCTTTAAGTTCACTTAACTTCTCTTCATCCATCTTCACAATATCTTTCACTTTTTCTACTTTGTTCTCCATTAAAACGTTCACCGTTCTATTGGAAAGTCCCTTTAGGTCGTCAACTTTAAGCTTCAAAGGATCTTCAGCCTCTGCTTTTTCTTCCTTTTTTTCTTCCTTGGGAGCTTCTTCTTTTACTTCTTCGGA
>JAKLHP010000087.1 GCA_022710085.1 Patescibacteria group bacterium
GTTCATCAACCTCCAATTTGTTTATTCAATAATTCCTAAAATATCGTCTTCCCGCATAACCAGATGCTCTTCGTCGTTAATCTTTATCTCTGTACCGGCATATTTGGCAAACAACACGCGATCTCCTTTTTTCACATCGAGTTCGATCAACTTCCCATCCTCAGTGCGCTTACCTTTCCCGACTGCAATCACAACACCTTCGGCAGGTTTTTCTTTCGCGCTGTCAGGAATAATGATCCCGCCCTTTGTTTTTGTCTCTTCCTCAACCCGTTTAACCAGAATTCGGTCATGCAATGGTCTGATTTTCATGTGCCCTCTTCTCCTTTTTCTTATAGATAATTTCTTAAATTTTATGGCAACGTTAATGTTTCTAAACTATGTTAAATTATCGTTATCAAAAAATCCCCTTCCCCGCCCTCGGAAAGAAAGGAGTTTTGATCTCTTTATATAAGACAAATTATAAAATTGAATAAGTTGCGATTAAAAAGCTCTTTTAAAACGCTAATCGGGAAGTAATGTCCTGCCTCCTTAGCCTTTTACTCGGAACTCTTGCTTTCAGGTTGAGAAGATTTATCCGTTGGGCCTTCTTTGGTCTTATCCTCTCGTTTTTTTGCTGGAATTGAAGCACTGTTTGATTTTTTGGCATAATCAGTTGCGTACCATCCCGATCCTTTCAAATGAAACGTGCTTTGAGAAATCAGTTTTTGAAGTTTTCCGGAACATTGAGGGCACCTTACAAGCGGCGCATCAGACATCTTTTGAATAATTTCATGCACTTTGCCACATCCAGTGCATTCATATTCATATATAGGCATTTCGTACTTCTCCTTCCAAAAAGTGATCTCTTTCTACAAAAAACAGCTTATAAAATCTTTCGTGAAATATAGTCAATGTTTTATAGATGTCAAGCTCTTAATGAAAATTTTTAGGATTTCTCAACATCATGGGGAAGATTGCGCCAATCTTCATAAAACTTCAATACCGCCTCTACCCCATCAATTGACACATCGCTTAAAATTTCATGAGTTTTAGCATGGACCCTTGCTTCTTCAGCCATTCGCTCCTTGACCGGAGCATCAAATTGCTGGAGGAAGTGCCTGAAACGTATGATATGAATCAGTTCGTGGCTGGCTATATATAAAGAAAACGTTAAAAGATCCAGTTCGGGATTTGTTTTTAGTGTTGGGATGATTATATGGTCCTGAAAGCATATTTTGTAAAAATCCTTTACGAACGTATCAAGCACCTTATCTTTTCTTTTTGCGCTATACCGAATGATCTGCGCGAAATGCTCATCGACGATTTCTTCTGCGGAAAGCTCTTTTAGGGTCTTAATATCATAGTTCAATTTTGATAACTGACTTGCGGAAAGTTTGTAATGGTTGCTTACAACTTCTTCAGCCAATTCTACAGAAGTATTCACCACCTGTAATTCATCCGGGTTGAAATACTGAAGTGTTCCCATCGTCTTAAATTACCTGGCAATAAGTAAAAACATGAGCGCCCCTTAGCCCTCTGATTCAGTAACAAAGCCAAGTCTTAAACATCCAAAGGTCCAAATATTGATTTCCAATCTGAAACATAATCATTTTGTCTGGTTTTTAAAAAAAATGTTGGACAATCAATTTTTGATTATGGTATTAGAAATCCTTTAAATTTGCAAAACAATTTGAAAATAGAATGGAAATTAAAGAGGGATCGGGAGGTGATCTGTTGGGTAGTGTAATTAAAAAAAGAAGAAAGAAAATGCGCAAACATAAACACCGGAAGCTATTAGCTCGAACAAGGCATCAACGAAGGAAAGGTAAATAACTGATTCCGGAAGGGTTGTTGGATAAAGAGGCCGGGAAATCTTTTTTCATATCACATTTCCCGGTCTCTTTTATTTGCCTGATGTTTGGGAAAAATTCTTTAAATATTTAAGCAACTCTGAATCCGTAGACAAAACCATCCTGCTTTTTCCCTCAAGAGATGTCTTATACACATCCAGAGCTTTCGTAAAGGAATAATATTCCGGATCTATGCTATACGCCTCAGCATAAATTTGGGTCGCTTCCGCATCAGCCTTTCCTTTAATTTCCTGTGACGTCCGGTAAGCTTCAGATTGAATAGCCAGAAGATCTCTTTCTTTATCACCGACGATTCTTTGAGCCTCTCC
>JAKLHP010000088.1 GCA_022710085.1 Patescibacteria group bacterium
ATTTTTTCCAATTGAAAAATCACTTCCAAATCCTCTTTTTATTAATCTTTTCCTTGTCCCGAAAAGCCTTTTCCAAATCAATTTTCTGCCTATTGGCAATGGTGCAAAGAATGCATATAATATCGGCCAATTCTTCATCAACCGAACCGTATTTTGAATTGTGATCTATCTTGATTGTCGTCCCTTTCCGAATGGCCTTAAAAAGCTCTCCGAGTTCTTCTCCCAGAAGCAAACATTTATCCTTTAAATCATCATGCAAAAAACCACGCTCTTTTTCAAGTTTCGCAACATATTTCTGAATGTCTTTTAGCGTCGGATTTTTCTTTAATATCAGCATATGAAATTATTATACATCTATTCAAAAACTAGGCAATAAAAAAAGCGGGAAAATAAATTTTCCCGCTTTTGCATATTCAAATATATTTTTCAAACTACTGCTGATCTTCTATTTCCGATACATCCAGTGCCTGTTCGACCATATCTTTCACTTCCTGCTCCAACTCATGCTCTTCTTCCTCATAAATTCCATTCTCATATCCGTTTACTATCTTTAGCATCCAACCGAAAAGACTGGTTTGATTTTCTGCGCCTTGGACAATCGCTTTAAAATTTGTTCTTTCCTGGAGAAGCGTCCCGATTTGATCCTTGATTATTGATTCGCTTTCCCCGCTCTGAACCTGACCTAGCATCTGGATAAGCTTCCTGATCTGGTTTCTATTCTGAACCATTGCACTTCGCAAATCCCCAAGACTCCCGTAATCCGTACCCGTAAGAAACGTCCTGAATTTATTCCTGTTTTCAATTTTTCCTATTGCTTCCATGGTTTGTTCCTGTTCTCGCATTCTCTGTTCTATCATGGTTCCCAACCTCTTGCTTGCCTGAGTATTCCCAGCCTCCTCTTCTGTATCAGCCGCTTTCTGAAGCCCCTTTATCAATGTGTCAGAAATTCTCTTTTCAACTTCCATATCATTATTCTTATTCTTTCCGGAATTGAGATTGCTATTATTGCTATCTTTCGCTTCTTGATTTTTAATTTCAGATGATTCTCCTTGATTAGCCGTCTTCTCATTCAAGCTGTTATTGATTGTTTTTTTCTGAGATTGTCCCGAGTTACTTTTTTCTTCTTTTGAAGAATTGTTTCCATTGCCGTTATCATCAGCACCTTTACTATTTTTGGCCAAAGCAAAAGAAACTGACAAGGTAAGGGAAGCAATAGCCAATGCAACAGGAAAAACATTTCTAAAAGAAAGTTTTTTCATCTTTTTGTTTTCCTATTAAATCATGTTCCGAACAAAAACTGCCAATGACTTAATAGACAAATTAATTTTTATCCTTGTTAAAATTATATCACAAAATATTAAAACTGGCTATAATCTTTTATCTAATTGATAATCCAAAAATTCAAGTAAAAAAGGGAGGCGATTTCGCCTTCCCTTTTAAATTATTATTCATTGATAAATGAAAGCCTGGTTCCATCCTCCTCTTTTATTTCGGAAAATATCCCATTCATGATAACAACCTCCTTCAATAATAATCTGTAAAAACATGTTCTTCTCGGCCTGCCTTTCCTATCCTTTTTATGACAGACGCCTTTTCCAAGAGGAAAAACCTGGATGAGAAGCTGATTTTTCTCGCAGTTCAACACAATACTAATAACCCTGAGGTAATCCCCGCTTGTTTCTCCCTTGACCCAGATTTTTTTCCGAGTCTTGCTCCAAAGGACAACTATTTTCCTTTTAATGGTTTCCTCGAGAGCCTCCTTGCTCATGGAAGCACCAAAAAGAACTTTCTTGTTGGCATAATTCTGAAGAATAACATCAACCAGAAATCCGTCTCGTCCAAATTTAACTTCCTCCAGCAGACCTTCGTTAAATACTTTCCATCTGTTTTCCATGATACTGCCTCCTGTTTATTATTTTTTTAAAGATCCTGTCCTTCCAACCAAAAAATCCCTTCTGGGAAGGGATCAAATATGACAAAAAACTAAAAAATATTATGAAGTCATAGTTAATCTCTTCCGAGAATAACTATTATGATAAAGTTTATTTAAAACTAATTTATATCCGCCTTTGCCATCGTTTAGCCATTTTGAAATCCGGGCAATCGTCCGAGTACTGAGACCTGTTTCTTTTTGGATTTCCGAATAAGAAGCT
>JAKLHP010000089.1 GCA_022710085.1 Patescibacteria group bacterium
TTTAATTTATACAAAAAGTAACTTTGATCCTTATTTCTATCCTTTGCTTCAAACAACCTGAATCCAGATTTTTTCGAAATTCGTGCGTAGTGTCCCGTTGCGACATAATCAGCTTTGAGTGAGAGCATTTTTTCAAATAAAATCTTAAATTTTATTTCTTTATTGCATTCGACGCAAGGATTGGGAGTGTTTCCTTTTTTAAGTTCACTTAAAAAATAATCCACCACTTTTTTCTTAAATTCATCTTGAACATTTAAAACATAAAAAGGAACATTCAAAATTTGGGCAATATCTCTGGCGCTCTGGACGGCTTCCGGGGAACAGCATTTATTTTCAAAATCATTTTTAGCAGAAATGTCTTTCCAAAAATTCATAAAAACTCCGACAACATCATAACCTTCTTGTTTGAGCATTGCGGTAACAACAGATGAATCAACTCCGCCTGACATAGCAACAATCACTTTTTTATTATTTTTTTTCATATCATCAAAAACCCACAAATCCACAAATCAGCTAAAAAAAGATTTGTAATGTTTGCGGGAGTTGGATTTAACCCTGTTCACTCTTGCTCTTACTAATAAGGTTCCTTACTTCTTTGAGATTTACTGAAGATTTTTTGTGAGTTGATTTAAATTTCTTTGGAGCAAAATATTGAAGCTGGGAAAGAGCGATCGGCTTTTCATCGGAAACAAAGAATTTCTTCTCAACATCTTTTATTGTTTTTTCTGGAGAATTATTATTTTGTTTAGCTTCGCGGACTTCTTGAGGTTTCATCTTTTCTTGATCGCTATGATTCTGATTCTTAGCTTTGGCCATGGCTCGCTGATAATCCTTGAAGCAATCCTTGCAAAATGTCGGCCTTTGTCCGTCCGGAGCAAAAGGAACCTGGATCTTCACTCCACAGTTATCGCAAACTGCATCATATAGTTGCTTTTCTTCTTTTTTATTATTCTCTTCGGGAACATTTTTAGGAAGAGATTGGGAAGCAGGAGTTTGTTTTTTTACATCCTCTCTTTTTACAACGATAAGGGGACTTTTGTACTCTTTTCTTTCATTGCTTCTCGCCACAACTTCTTTCACCTTTTCTTCCATGGCCATGCCGCTCCAGCGCCTTATTTTTTCCTCCACTTCTTCACAGCGAGTGGCATATCTTTCTCTGGAAACTTTCACTACCTTTTCTTCATTTTCCGTTGTTAAATGGATATCAACCGGAGCCAAAGTAATAGCCGAAAAAGCATTTCCAGCTATTCCGTCAATCATTAATTTTAAATAAATGTTGTATTTTGGAAGATTGACCAAATCATTCATCATGAAAATCGGTTCAAATTCTTTTTCCAGAAATTCCGCATCAGCCGCTCCAACCCTGAATGAAACAAGTGTTCCGGCATTTCCGAAAATTGCATCACGCACTTTTTCATCAATCTGGGAGACATACTGATTAGCTAAAATCAGATTGAGATGGTATTTTCTAGCCTCGGAAAGAATGTTGGCAAAAGATTCCGTAGCAAAGTTTTGAAATTCGTCGACGTACAGATGAAAATCGTGTCTTTCTTCTTCGGGAATATCGACTCTGGCCATTGCAGCCAGCTGAATTTTCGTTATCATCATGGCTCCAAGAAGAGCACTATTGTCTTCCCCGATTCTTCCTTTTGAAAGGTTCATTATCAAAATCTTCTTGTTGTCCATAACATCTCTGACATCAAAAGAGGATTTGGTTTGACCGACAATATTTCTAATCAAAGAGCTGGAGAGAAACTGCCCAACTTTGTTCTGGATTGGAGAAATCACTTCTTGAAGGACTCTTTCGTTCCATTTGGGAAATTCATCAACCCAAAAAGATCTCACCACAGGATCGGTTATTTTTTCCGTTACTCTTTTCAGGTAACTTTTGTCCACCAAGATTCTGGTCACACCTAAAAGAGTGGATCCTGGGTATTCCAAAAGCGCTAAAATTGCATTTCGTAGAATATATTCAAGACGCGGTCCCCATGAATCTGCCCAGATTTTTTTGAAAACTCCAACCAAGCCGGAAGCTATCAAGTGGCGCTGCTTGGCATCGACTCTTTCCATGACATTGAAAGCAATGGGAAATTCCTGGTCTGCCGGGTTGAAATAAATGACATCGTTGATCCGGTTAGCCGGA
>JAKLHP010000009.1 GCA_022710085.1 Patescibacteria group bacterium
AGAGAAGGAGATAAGATTAAGGGAAGTCTTCGATCCGAGGAATATAAAGGTGTTGATGTTTCGGAAATTGCCCACCGATTCGGTGGCGGAGGACACAAGCTAGCTAGCGGATTTGAAATAGAAGGAAAGATTGTTGAAACGGAAGAAGGCTGGGAAATAGTTTAAAATAACCAATAACCAAATCTCAATCATCGAATAAATTTCAATTACCAATAAACAATCACCAAACTTTAATTCTTCCCCTCCCTTGTTTGGTTATTGAAAACCGGCTATTGATCATTGTTCCGATCTTGTAATTTGGTGACTGGTTATTTTTTATTATGATTATGTTAAAATAATAGTACAAGCATAAAGACAGTTACTATGAATATTGGTTGTCATGTTTCAATTCAAGGTGGAATCCAAAAGGCTCCAGAAAGAGCAAGTGAACTTGGTTGCGAAGTAATGCAGACTTTTTCCCGTCCTCCGCAGGGAGGAAAGGCACCAGAGCTTACGGGCGAGCTTATAAAAAACTTCAAAAAACTAAGTACCAAATACAATGTAAAGAATGCTTATTTACACGCTCCTTATTACGTTAATTTTGCTTCTGGGAATAATCGCATACGCTACGGTTCAGTTAGTGTGATTCGCGATGAACTGGAACGAGGATCTCTTCTCGGAGTTAAATATGTAATGACTCATCTTGGGACAGGAAAGGATTTGGGACACGAGGAATCAATCAAAAAAACTATCGGAATGCTCAAAAAAACCCTGGAGGGGTATGGCGGAGAAACGAAACTTCTTTTAGAAAACAGTGCCGGAGCCGGTGACATTATTGGAGACGATCTCAAGGAACTAAGCGAAATAATAAAAAAAACCAACAATAAAAGTATTGCCGGAATATGTTTAGACACTCAACATAGTTTTGCATCCGGTTATGACTGGCGGGATTTTGAAAAAACGATTGAAAAGATTGATGAAGAGATTGGAGTGGAAAATATAAAACTGATCCACGCCAATGATTCGCAATCAGATTGTGGATCAAACAAGGACCGGCATGAACATATTGGAAGGGGAAAAATTGGAATTGAAGCTTTCAAAAATATTGTCGCTTTTGCACAAAGTCAAAACATTGATATGCTTTGCGAAACTGAATATCCGGAAGTTGAAGAAGATATCAAAACCTTGAAAAACTTGCGCTAAAATAATTTAGCTTTTAGCGCTATCCCACATCACTTCAAAAATTGATTTCAAAGTATTAAAAGTGCTTTGGCTGGAAATTATAACTCCAAATTTGTCTTTATAGGAAATTATTCCTATTTTATTTTTTTCATAAAGACAAATTTCACTTTCCAGTTCAAATTTTTCAGCGTTGACAAATCTTGATTGCCGAAGTTGTTCGGTGTTGCTTGTAGCCAATTCGCGCATCGATTGATCTTCCGGATAAATTGTCCGGAGCCATATCTTTTTTCTTTTCCTTTCGGGGATGAAATAATCAAAAAAGAATTTTTCATCAAAGAATTCTTTGTATTTGTTAGAATACCAACTGAGCATTTCTTGGTTTGGGGTTTTTAAAATATCTTCAAAAACTTCTTTGATTCCCTTTTCGCCTTCAAAATATTTTATTTCCGGCTTTTTATCGATAAAAGCGAAACTGGCTAAAAGGCTGGGCATCGCTTTTTCCAAGACAGATTTCTTTCTTTCTAGATCATCTATCATTTTTCGGGGATCTTCCGCATAAAAAAGGGTTCGGTTTTTCTTTACTCCGTGAATAAGCCCTTTTTCTTTCAATGTTTTGAGGATTAAATAAACAGTGCTACGGTTTATTTCTGATTTTAGGCTTATTTGGGCGATATTAGCCTCGCCCAACTCCAAAATAGCCATATAAACAGCAGATTCTTTCTCATTTAGGCCTACTTCTCTGAGGTCATTATAAAGGTTTTTCATAATAATGATATTATTTATGTCATTATTTTTATTATAGCATTTTAAGCTATTTTAGTCAATAAATAAGCCATTTTTCAGGTATAAACTTTTGGTTTAAAAGTAATTTGACATTTTTTATACTATTATCCTGTGGAACTGGTATAATACCTCGTTAAGCTGAAAAGCCTAACAAGCACCTTGAAAAAAGAATAAGAGCCGATGCAGCCACCCAACGCGGACTACAGAGCATCGGAAAAGGAGATTATGATGAAAAAGATTAATAAAGAAAACATAATGGATGCGTATCAGAACTTCTGCTGGGAAAATCAGATCGATGATGTAAGAATAGCTGATGTATGGTATCGAGAGAAAGAATTAAAAGGTTATTTTGAGCTTGAAAATGTGCTCATGTATAAGTTTTGTAAAAAACTTAGAGAGGAGTTTGTCTCAAAGGATAATTTCGGAAAACAGATGAAAGAAATAGAGGAAGTTGCTGTTATATTGGCAACTTGCGGATTTGCTAGTTTTTATACCAAGTATTCGGTAATCCGTCAGTTTATTGAATGTTCAATCCAAGAAAAATTCAATGTTTATGAAAATAAGATGAAGAAGGAGATAGAAACAAAAGCTTTCTCCAAAGAATAGTATTGCATAAGGCAGCGTATCAAATGATACCTGCCTTTTTTTCAAATAAAAAAAAGCCATGTTTATAGACTTGGCTCAAAGTCTTTTTTAACACCCCTTTTCTTTTGTTATTGTATATCCGCAACCTTCACAGACGTCCACTATCTCAACTTCTTCTCCAACTTCAATGATTACAACAAACGAAAACTGACCCAACTCTTTTCCGCAGATAAAACAATATTTTTCCATGTTTTTCCTCCTTTGATTTTTCAAAAAAACTTTGTGGTTTCCCACTCGCAGATTATTTTTCCAAATAATCTCTGAGTGAGAGGCGAGAGAAGTACGTTATTTTTCTCGCCTAATTTTTTTCACCTCCTTAATATTCCCAGATATCGAAAGTTAATCCCCGATACCACTTGTAGGGCGGGTTTTTTACTTCGATTTCTTCGATATCATCAAAGAAATCGTCTTCTTCTGCCCAGTCTTCATATTGCCAAATTTCGAGATATATCTTGCAATTTTCTCGACAATGAACACAAAAATCGCATTCTTTCAATTCAACCATAAACTCATCCAGAGGCCTATTGTTAACTGTTATCATCTTTATCTCCTTTCCCTGCCTTTCCCGATTTCTCGTGATAAGGATTTATTATGAAGTGATTTTAAAATAACTTTGTGGTTTCCCACTCGCAGACTATTTTTTTAAATAATCTCTGAGTGAGAGGCGAGAGAAGCACGTTAACTCCTCTCACCCTAAAACATTTATTTATTTTTCACCTCCTCGGGAAAGTAATCCCCAATTTCCTGGAACTGATCGAAGAAATTTTCTTCTGTAATCAGTTCTAACTGGTTTGGATTTTGCTTTATTGGAATTGCGTCGAACGTTTTAAAAAAACTTTTCATTCGCCTTCTGCAATCCCAACAATCACAATAATAATATATTGCTTTGATGTGTTTTCTCTGAACAATTTTCTTGTTCTCTTCTACCGTATGCATCCAGTCTCCTGACGAGATGCACCCACACTGCCCACTAGTTAACGCCTTAAAAAGATTTTTTTCAAATTCTTTAATATTTTCCATCTTTTTCTCCAATCCTTGCCTGCCATTTCTGGTTCAGGTCTTATAGGAGGTGATTTTAAATGTACTTTGTTAAGATGCTATCTTTTTGAAATTTTCATCTTAACACCCTAGTATACAGCAAAATGAGCGAATGGTCAATAATAGAGATTAATAAAATAGCAATAAATTGGCTAGTATAAAGCAAAATAACGGATAATATAAAGTATTCATCAAAAATATTGACTATTTGTCAAAATAGAGCTAAAATATAGATATGGAATATATCGAGCAATTGACCAATCTGGGATTGAATGAAAAAGAGGCCAAGGTCTATTTGGCTCTTCTTTCGATGAGCAAGGCCACTGCTTATTCAATAGCGCTGAAAAGCGGCCTAAAAAAGCCAACAACCTATGTTATTTTGGAGGATTTGATCAAAAAAGGATTTGTTTTGAAGATTCCACAGGAAAAGAAGAGTCTTTATTTGGCTAAATCTCCCCAGGAATGCGTTTCTCTGGTCCAACAAAAAATCAACGAAGCCAAGGAAATTCTTCCGGAACTGATGGCGATCCAGAAAAAAGAGGAGGAAAAGACTCGAGTTTCCTATTTTCAGGGCGTGGAGGGAATAAAAGAGGTCTATAATGACACTTTGAAATATCCAGGCGAATTTCTGGCTTTTGGGTCGGAGGATATTCTGAAAGCGGTCGGAGATGAATGGATGAGCCAATTTATCAAAAACCGGGTCCAAAAAAATGTTTCCGTCCGGGCAGTTGTCCCGGCAACTAGATATTTCAAGGAAGAACTTTTTGAAAAAGATCCGAAACAGCTTCGGACAATGAAATTTATTGATCCAAGCGAGTTTCCTTTTTCCATCGAAATTGACGTTTATGGCGGTTCCAAGGTATCCTTGATATCCGGAAAAGAAATGATGGGAACGATTATTGAAAGCTCGGAAGTCCACAACACGATGAAATTGATTTTTGAATTGCTCTGGAAAAAATTGCCGGAAAACAATAAAGAATAAAATATTATGAAAATTGCAATTATATCAGACATTCACGACAATATCCCGAATCTCAAGAAGGCTTTGGATTATTGCGCGAAAAATAAAATTGAAAAAACAATTTGCTGTGGCGATTTGGCTTCCGTTGAAACCTTGGAATATCTGAATGATAACTTTGAAGGAAATATTTATTTTACCTTCGGGAATATGGACAACGATTATCTCCAAAATTATTTTTTTAAAAATAACGAATTTAGAAAAACGAAAATATTCAAGAAAGTAGGTGAATTTGAAATCGACAAGCATAAAATTGCCATTGTTCATTTCCCCAGAATTGCCAAGGGCTTATGCCGAAGCGGAAGATATAATTTTGTTTTTTACGGCCATACTCACAAACCATGGGAGGAAACTATAAATGAGTGTAAGATGTTGAATCCTGGAACAGTGGCCGGACAATTTTATCCAGCGACTTTTGCAGTGTGGAACACGGAAAATGATAAATTTGAATTAATAAGAATAGATCAATTAAAATAATATATTTTATGGCAGAAGATAAAAAAAAGCAACTGGATGATTCAAACAAGCAAATGCTCGAATGTTCCAAATGTGTTCTACGTGGAACTTGCAAGCAAGTTGTTCCCGGAGAGGGAAGTGCAGAAGCTGAAATTATGTTCATCGGAGAAGGTCCGGGACAAAAGGAAGATGAACTTGGGCGTCCTTTTGTCGGAGCAGCCGGAAAATTTTTAGACGAAATGTTGGAAACGATAAACCTTAAAAGAGAAGATGTTTATATTGCCAATGTAGTGAAATGCCGTCCGCCGAATAATCGCGATCCACTTCCGGAAGAAGCTGAGGCCTGCTGGACCTGGCTGGAAAAACAAATAGAAATAATAAATCCAAAACTTGTTGTCACGCTTGGACGCCATTCAATGGAAAGATTTTTGCCTAATCAAAAAATTTCTCAGATTCACGGAAAGGCGATGCGGAGGAATATTCCAGGACTGGGCTCGAGAGTTTTTTATGCACTTTATCATCCGGCGGCAGCACTCTATAACGGAAGCATGCGGACAGTTTTAATTCAAGATTTTAAAAAAATTCCAAAAGTTTTAGAAGCAGTAAAAAAATCAGAAAGTGAAAAGAAAGACGAAGTCATCTCGCTTAATAATAATCAAGATAATCAAGAAACTTTATTTTAAAATAAAATCCTCTCGAAAAGAGGATTTTTTTGTGCCGCGGGCGAGACTCGAACTCGCACGGTATTACTACCGAGGGATTTTAAGTCCCTTGTGGCTACCAATTACACCACCGCGGCATATTTGAATTAATATTGAGGTCGCGCCCGGAATTGAACCGGGGTGAAGGGTTTTGCAGACCCGTGCCTAACCACTCGGCCACGCGACCATTGTTTTGGGTACAAAATAATATTAACAAAGTAAACAACCAGCGTCAATTTAAAGATACAAAAAGCGCCTTTTAAAAAGCGCTTTTTGCTATAATAATTTTATTTTACAACTTCTGCCAAGAGATTTTGTCTTCCGAAAGCAAAAGCCTTACTCTTAGTCTCAACATAGACATCGACGTGGTTTTCCTTGATCGCTCCCCCACGATCTTCACAAACCAGTGTTCCAATGCCTTCTATGTTGATTTTAGTTCCAAAAGGATATGCCTTAGGACAAGCCAATGTTCGATTTTCCTTAACTTTAAGCCCGCTAGCTGTGATTCCATCACTTTTTCCACATTCATCTGCTGCAGCTGTATAAGCTGAAGCATTAACGAGAAATTTTTCCTTAGGAAGATTGGCCTTTTTACGGCTTTCTTCCCATCTGGCAAGAATTTTCTCATTTTGAATCTCTTCAAGGGTCTTTACTTCTTCTGGAACATAACCCTCGAAATTATAAGGTATTTTGTTGTTAAGTTGATTTAAACTAGATTCGGTTTTAAACTTTATTTTTGTGTTAGCATTTATTGTTTCTTTTGCCAAAGCGTGTTGAGGGAAAAGCATCACCCAAAGCATTGGCAAGGATGCAAAAATACTAATAATACGCATATATTGTCAATAATTCTTATCTAGTTTTGAGGTACTAGGCTGGTCAAGGTGTTCTTCTTAACCAACTTACTAGGATAGCATATCTTGGCCCGGAAGTCAAAAGCGCTTATAAGAAAATGGCTTAAATAAGCCATTTTGTTGGAAACATTTTTTTCAAAACAACAAAAAAAAGCTTAAATAAGCCATTTTCAAAAAAAATTCTTTTTTTGAGCGGGATACCAGAATCGAACTGGCGCCTTAACCTTGGGAAGGTCACGTACTACCACTATACTAATCCCGCACTTTAAACATTTTATCAAAAGTGCTTCTAAAATTCAACAAAAAACAGCACTTGCTGCTGTTTTCTTATTTTTTAGCACTTTCAAATGCTCAGCTATAATTAGATCCCGAGAAAGCAATGTCTTGCCGGAGCTTTTTTGTGGATATATCGGAAAGTTAAGAATATTATTTTTGTCTGAGGCTGTTATATTTTTTTATTACTTCTGGATATTTGGCTTTAAATGATTCTGAAAATGAACATTCGTCCATACATTCCGGGATCCAGTAATCGATATTCTTGCCTTTTTCTCTTTCTAGCCAGCCAGAATGTCCCGTTTCCATAATCACGTCTATTTTATACATATACCGAGCATAGGTTTGCTTGCTGATTTCTTCTTCAGTATATTTTTCTATCTGGATTGAAATCGGATTCATTTTCTGAATTTCTTTTTCGTAATCAACATATGGATTTATCACCTTTTCCGTTAATTCATTTTTTTCATCTTGAGAAAAAGTATCGGGAGTAAATTGAATAATAGGCAATTTAAGCTGGGAATCATTTGAATTGGCTGCTGCCAGAGAAGCCAACTGTTCTTGGGTGTCTTTCAGTTCTTTTTCTAGATCCAACTTTTCTTGTTTGGAGTCAAGAAGAGCTTTTTCATGATCCGAATTATTTTTAGCAATAATTTTTTCTTGCCAGAAATAAACTCCGGTTCCCGATGAAATAATCAACAGAATCGCTACAATAAATATTACCCAGATCCATCCGGAACCCTTTTGGTTAATAGTTGGCTGATTGATTTGCTCTTCCATAGTAATTTGTTAAGTTGTTTATAGAATAATTATACTATAAAAAACTTCAATGTCCTATTGGATTAAAAACCCCCTATTGATAAGAGTTGTTTTTCAATGAGCAGTTTAGTTAATACGGTTAGAACTGGATTTATGAAGAAATGCTTTGTTTAAGAAAATAAAAAAAGACCCAGGATAATAACCACTGGGTCTTGCGATTTCTTTCCGATAGGGCATATTTATTCCCGGCATCCGAAGCCTATGATGTATGTCCCCTGTGAGAACATTATATCAAAATATTGGTATTTGAAGGAACATTTTTTATTTTTGGAAAAAACATACCCTTCATACACGCCCTTGAATGTTATGATACGACCATCGTCGAACTCAATGGTAGTGTAGCTGTTCGCTGTATCAACTTTTACTTCCCTTACGATTCCTGAAATTTCCTTTACAGGATACTCAGTTTTCGCAGAGGCAACTACCGAACTGTCTACAAGAAAAAATACACTCAAAAGAACTGCTACGATGATTTTTTTCATCACTTTTCCTCCTTTTAGGTTTATTGGTTGGCAAAATTGCTCAACAAAATAGCATAGCATAAAGCAATTGTTGTGTCAACGCACTGTAAAAACTCTTTCAAAATTGGCAAGTCAACACGACTGGAACCGAGACCGTAAGTCATTTTTTGAAATAAAATGCTTTGACTAAAAGATTTTTGCATATCAAAAAAGGCTCGACTGAGCCTAGATTGAAAAATATGTAATTTTATTTCGAAAAGTTAGAACTGAAAAATTCTTTTGTTAAGCCCCATACAGACAAAAATTTAATTGGAGCGGGTAACGGGAATCGAACCCGTCTCTCATCCTTGGCAAGGATGTATAATAGCCACTATACGATACCCGCTTACAGCGGGCAGAACCCGCCTAGCGCAATGTTTTTTTATGTGGGACCAGTAGGATTCGAACCTACGACCAAGCGGTTATGCTTCTCACTATTGCTTTCGCAACTTCTTTCGAATTTGTGAGCTGGACTATCCCTTCATCCCGAATATTCGGGATGTCTGCCATCTAGTCTCTACACCTTTCCCACTAGTAGTGGGACTTGGCTCGGGATTATCATGTATTTATAAAAATAATTAAGATTTCCCCGAGTTTGACAGATAATCACTTGAAAATTACTTTTCAAACAGCCCTGTAAATATCATCCATGTCATATTGCATTATTATGAAGTGCAACGTGATTTAGGACAAATCATTTGAGCCGCCTGCTCTACCGCTGAGCTATGGTCCCAGAGGTATTTGTGCCGAAGGGCAGAATTGAACTGCCGACGCAAGGATTTTCAGTCCTTCGCTCTACCACTGAGCTACTTCGGCTTGGTTTTATTATAACATGAAGGGTGGACGATGTAGGATTCGAACCTACGACCTTCTCGGTGTAAACGAGACGCTCTAACCAACTGAGCCAATCGTCCAAAAAAGTGCGAACGAGAGGACTTGAACCTCCACGGGATTGCTCCCACATGCACCTCAAGCATGCGCGTATACCAGTTCCGCCACGTCCGCTTGCTGATTATTTTTTTTCAGCCGTCTCTTTTTGCTCAGGTTTCTCCTTTATTTCTTCAGGTTTTACTTCCTCTTTCTTTTCCTCTATTTTAGCAAACTTAGAAAGATCTTTGTATTTCATTTTCAAAGACTTGGCTGATTTTTCACGAATATAATAAAGCTTAGATCTTCTAACCCTAGCTCTTTTGACCAAGACTATCTTGCTGATACTTGGAGAATAAACTGGAAGAATTAATTCTACTCCCACTGAATGTGAGACCTTTCTTACAGTTATCATCGGAGAAGAACTCTGTTTTCCTTTGATAGCGATTATGATTCCCTCAAATGTTTGGGAGATTTCCTTCGCACCCTCTTTTATTTTTCTGGTGATTTTGACGATGTCTCCAGCCCGAAGATCTGGAATCTTCTTACTTCTCTGATTCAGGTTAAAATCGATTATTTTCTTGTTCATAAAAAAACATCCTGCAAGGCTACAAGCAGCTAAATTATGTGCTTATAGGCAGGTGAATTGTAAATTAAAAGCTTTTCTATAATACAGATAAAAGAGCTTTTAGTCAATATTTTTCAAAAAAATATTGAAATCTTCCGGGAGTGGAACGGAAAAGCTAAATTTCTGACCAAAAAGAGTAAAGTCTAAATTTTTGGCATGAAGAAGCTGTCTTTTGACCCCGTGAGTTTCTTTCTGGGACTTGAGCCTATATAGCTTGTCTCCAACGATTGAATGGCCGATAGAAAAAAAATGGATTCGGATCTGATGCATTCTTCCGGTAAGCGGAGTCGCTTCCACCAGAGTATAATTAGAAAATCTTTTCAGTTGCTTGTATTCTGTTACTGCTCCCCGAATCTTGGTTTTTGTCTTGGCTCCGGCAATAACCTGTCTTTTGTAGCTTCCGGCCCTGGCAATGGGACGAGTAATTATTCCTTTCTTATCTTTAAGCTGGCCGTAAATCATGGCAACATACTTTTTGCGTATTTTTCTTTCCTGAAAAAGACTTTTCAGTTCCTCAAATGATTTTTGATTTCTGGCGATGACAATAACTCCTGAAGTATCTTTGTCTAGCCTGTGAACTATTCCTGGGCGGAGATAGGCTCCAAGCGAATCGTCGTGGACATTTTTTATTTCCGGAAATTTTGAAATCAAAGCATTCGCCAAAGTATTTTTTCTTTCGTTGCTGTCAGGATGAATTTGGATTCCAGCCGGTTTGTTAATAACGATAATGTTGTCGTCGCTATGGATGATGTTAATTTTTATTTCCTTATTTGGAAAAACCTCTTCTCTTTCAAAAGAAATGTCGGATTCAATTTTATCTCCTTCTCTCAAGTGGTAGCTTGGCTTTATGGCAGAATCATTGACTTTGATTTTTCCATCTCTGATATTTTTTATTATTTCTCCACGGCTTAGCGAAAAAAATTCCTGTGCGAGGAACTTGTCGATTCGAATTCCGATATTATTTTGTTCTACGTCGATTATTTTCATTAGCTTAATTTTTTATTTGTGCCGTGAGAGAGACTCGAACTCTCAAGGGATTGCTCCCACTAGCTCCTAAGGCTAGCGCGTATACCAATTCCGCCATCACGGCAAACTTATAAATACACTATTTTAGAATGCTTTTTAATTTAGCTGCCTCTTCTTCAACTGTCGGGCTATTGTCATACTCTCCGTGATGACGCGTTTCATTACCATAGGTATTTTTTTTCTGATCCAAATGCAAATTTGCCACCAGGCGGGAATCTTCCAGATGGCAATAAATATGAAATCTCGGATAACCGCTTCGGGAAAAAATTTTCACAAAGCTCATTTCCTCGCCTTCTTTTCTTTGAAATGCATAACCGGCACTCCGGAGGAGATTTATTGGGTTTTCTCTGATGTTTTCAAAAACTAGTTTCATATGTTTGGATTAGTGTCGGGATGCCGAGAATTGAACTCGGATTACACGAACCCGAATCGTGCGTAATACCGTTATACCACATCCCGTTTTAATTTTTTAAATAATCTCGTCTGTAACCCTTTTTAATGCCTCAATTACTTTATCATTTTTTCGGAGTTTGTCTACAATTGCTACCACATCCTTAGCGGTCAGAGCAAGATCAGGTTGCTTGGAAAAGAAATTAATAATTGAATTATTATCAGGTTTTTTGTCAATATAATTTGCTAGAATTGAATACCAGAGTTCGAATGATTCCTTTGAGACGTTAATACCATTGGAAATTATCGGAACATCATTAAAATAGTTAGCTATTTTTTCCCAGTTGTCATATCGATCATACAGAATTCTATCTTCCAGCATTTTGGCGGGTTGTCTGCAAAATTCTTCCGTATATTTCATTGAATAGAAATTGTATTGATTCAATATTTCTTCCCTCCGCATGTCGCAATAAAGGTGAAATTTCCATCCGGCTTCGAAGGGAGTCAAATTTTCGAAATCAAGATCGAGAGGGTAGAATCGAAGATGAGTATCCCTTCTTTTTATATTTCCGTCAATTCTTCGAATATCAGGAAAAGTGCATCCCAAAATAAATTCCTCTTTCTCTTCCGGAGGAAGTTCGTTTTCTTCAAAATACTCTTGGGCATAAATTATATGGGATATTTGTGAAGCCATATGATCGGAATTACCAATTACCAAATTCCAACTTCCAAACAAATTAAAATAATCAAAATTCAAATTTTAAAAAATTTTTATTTAAATAATTTTTTGCATGCAGTACAATCGATATCCATGAGTTTTGCAACAAATCGTTTCGTGACTTTTCTATTTTTTGGGTACAAGATTTTTTTACAGCACCCTGCTTTGCATTTGGCACATTCTTTGCCGGATTGCTCAGAGTTATTTCTGATTTTTTTCTTTAATATCGCGCAATCTGAATCTGAACAATATCCGGAAGTTTTTGGATAATTTCGACAGCAACTGAATCTTTTTTCATAGATTGAACATTTGTTGTTTTTCAAATACGGGCAAGCAACAAATTTGTATTTGCCTTTGTTCTCTTTGATTATTTTTAAAATCCATTCAATGTTTTCCATGTGGATGTAACTGGACTCGAACCAGTGACCTCTTCGATGTGAACGAAGCGCTCTAACCAACTGAGCTATACATCCAATTCTTCACTTAAAACGGCTGATTTTTTTTCCAGTAGCTCTGGATATTCTATCGCCATCTGGGTGAATTTGTCCATCCTGTAAATTTCATTCTGTTCAATTTGTCTGACGATGTCTTTGAATTCATTTTTTATTTCCCGGATCAAATCCCTGAGCGCTTCCCTATTTTCAATCTCGATATCCAAAAGCAATTCCCATGATCCCATCCCCTTCACGTAGTTTATTATATTGGGATGCAAACAGCAAAACTTGTACAGGTCATCGATTCTGTTTTGATTGAACTGAACTATTTTAAAACAAACCCGGTATAAAAGCAATCCAATTTTATCATAATTGATCGTGTAAGTGATTTTGGTGATTATTTCATTTTTTTCTAATTTATTAAAATGCTTATGAACCAATCCGACTGATACTCCAAGGATATCAGCTATTTTGGTGAATTCCATTCTTCCGTCCATTTGCAAAAGGGAAAGGATTTTTCGGTCCGTTTCAGATAGTTTTATTTTTTCAACTGTTCCTCCGGAAACGGAAAATTTTTGAAATTCATTTGGTTTATCGGCTAAATAGGTTCGGGGAAACTTGATAAAGCCCAAACCGACAAAAATGTCGGAGGTAGTTATATATGAGCCGTATTTATTAAAAATACTTTGCAAAATTTCATTGTGGTGAAAGATGTCCCGACTGATGATTCCCAAAAGGCAGTCATAATAGCCGTCGCAGCGCATAATAATGGGAATAAACTTGTTTGCGTTGAAATCCGCATACATTTCTGCTTCTTTTTCTTTGGTCAGTCCGCTGAATTTTAGCCAATAACCCCAAAAAAAAGAATAATCCGCCTTGTCATAGTCAACAAAAGCCCAGAATTTTTCTATAATCCGGTTTTCAACGAGTTGTTCATAATGGTATTTCACGACTTGCGGGGTTGATCCGATAATTCTGGCTATTGCGGAAAAACTGGCTCGGCCGTCCTTATCCAGCTCGAAGAGTATTTTTTTGTCGAGTTCCGTGAGTTTCATTTTTAAAATTTATCATTATATATCTATCTTAGAACATTATTTAGAAAAATCAAGCTAAACTATTGAAATTTTATCAAAAAAGGCATATAATATGACGTTAAGCTGAAAATGCTTAATCAGTTCCTAAAAATAAGATAAAAGGAGATAGAAATGAAAAGAATACTTATAGTTGAAGATAATTCAAGACACATGGAAGACGCGCTGAAAATCTTAAAAAATATCGATGTGGAAATAGTAACAGCTACAAACGCCAAAGAAGCGACCGAGAAGCTCGGCAACATGAAATTCGACGGTGTCATAACTGATGTATTTATGCCGATGGTTGGCGAAGAAAATGCAGACAATCCTTGTGGATTAGCTGTTGCAATGATGGCATTCACTATCGGAGTCAAATGTGTTCTTTGTACGGATCAGTATCATCATAGCGAGGGTTTTGAAGATATAAATGCATTATTCAATTCTTTCAGAAAGCCATTGGATTGTATGTGGGGAACAAGAATTATAGATTGCTCACACAAAGAATCGAAAAAGAATTGGTTAGGAGCATATGAACATTTGTTTGACCTTGAGGATAAAGGAGGTATGAGCTTCTAGGTTGGAAATTGGCAAGAAAGTTGAATCTAACTTTCTTGCCTCTCAACTGAGATTTTAAAATATTTTTTGAAATCTCTGAGAGAAAAAGTTTTTTGAAAAAAGAATAAAACCGATGCAGCCACCCAAAGGGACTACAGAGCATCGGAAAAGGAGATTAAGATGGAAACGATAAAAAAGATTAAGATGATTGACGATAAAGTTTCTCAACTCGAAGGATATGTGAATGAAAGAGATGCGCTTATAGCAGAAAGAAAAATTATTCTCCAGTCCATGACATTAGAAGATTGGGCGATCGCATCAGGATACAACTATGTATCAGTTTGTGGTCAAGGGGAGGATAAAGTTGCCATGGTTTATGAAGGCGAGGTTGCTTATCTGGTCTGGGAAACAAAAATTCCAGGTAACGACGGAGCTATTTATTTATCAATCGGACAGAATTCAAAATCTTTTAAATCTGTTTGTTTATGCGGGTATAAAGAGGACGATGGCTCAAGCCCGGGCTGTGGCTACAATGAAAATCCTGAAGAGATGATGAAGCAAGTGCAAGAAATAACCAAAAAACTTGGGATAAAGACTATTGTTACAAGAGTAAAACATAAAGTTCCTGGGATTAAAGAAATTATGTGCTGGGATAGTCCTATAACCTGAGCGATATAGTTGCGTTCAGCTTTCTCAAAATTCAAGCGGTTGAATAACATTTCAACCGCTTTTTTCTATACAAAAAATTATTTATTTTTTATACGCTTTTCCACAAAATTTCAAATACTGATCTATATGTGGCAACGACATCGCTGCTTTCTATGACAACTGCCTGGGGAGTATCTTTATAGGAAAAAATTGTTAGCTTGTTTCCGAAGATCAGATTGTCGGTTGGAAATTTGTATTGTTCGGGAGCGATTTTTATTCTGTGCATTTCAGAATTATTTTTTTGTTGGAATTGAATTGACTTGCTGTCGGCCTGAAGCAACTCTCTAACTTTTGATTTGTTTGTTTTTATCAAATGCAAATTTTTTTCCAATTGTTTTTCAGCTTCGGGACTAAGCGAGTTTATGGAACCATAAATATCAACTTCTTGCTCCTTGAAAATTTCTTCATATAGCTTCACAATATTTTCTTCTCCTTCAAAAAAACTTATTTTCGGTTTTTCTTTTTGGGAATTATACATTGCCAGAAGTTCGGGCATCTTTTCCTGAATAATTTCCTCTTTCTCTCTCTGTTCTTCCAAAAGTATTTGGGGTGATTGGGCGGTGTAGATGGTTTTGTTTGGTTTGGGCACCAAAGTGACCAGCCCTTTTTTTCGCAGTTCTTCCAAAATGAGATATGTTGTCGGTCTTTTGACGTTAGCTTTGATGGATATTTTGGGCACGGAACTGCTTCCCAACTGCAAAAGAGCCAGATAAACCTTGGCTTCCTTTTGATCCAGGCCCAGATATTCCAAAGATTTCTCAAGTTCCATAGTGTTTTCAGGATACAATTTATAGCTAAAAATGTCAATAATACTGACAACATTATGATTATTACGCTCAAATAAAGCAAAATATAGCGTTAAATTAGGGTATAATTATTGACAATTTATTAAATTGGGTATATAATGACCTGTTAAGATGAAAGAGTAAAAACCAAAGCTTAACAAGCACATTAAAAATCACCTCCTACAAGACCTTATTCCGAGCAATCAGAAAAGGCAGGGAAAGGGAGAAAAAAGATGACAATCATTTTTATGCTGTTAGTGTTATATCAATTTTTGGCGATACCAGTGTTTATGGATGAAGGAATACGATTTGCCAATCTTAATGATGGTGTAAGCTCATTTTTGGAAGAATTGGGTGGACCCATCCAAATGTGGGTATTTATGACCACAGTCAGGTTGATATCCCTTGTTTTGGCCATACATCTTGGATTGTTCTGGATATGGGCGGCGGTAAATTGTCTACAACTGCTAGCTTATATGGCAGTAATTACAGTAGCTTTCTTTCGAAGGTGATAAAATTGGCAAGAAAGTTGAATCTAACTTTCTTGCCTCTCAATTGAGGTTTTAAAATATTTTTTGAAATCTCTGAGAGAAAAGTTTTTTGAAAAAAGAATAAAACCGATGAAGACACCCAAAGCGGATTACAGAGCATCGGAAAAGGAGATTAAAATGAGTAATTTCGCCGGGTTAACAATCAGGTTTAGAGGGCAGACAAATCTTGACTTGCATTTGTCTTATGAATATGGAAGTGGAGAATATCTCGACGATCTTCCTGATTGGAAGAAACTTCAGGCAGAATTTGGTCTCTCTCAATCACAAGTAAAAAGAGGAAAGAGAAAGATCAGAAAGTTCCTGAAAGAAGTTTCAAAAGTATCGGTTGGTGAAATCTGGGGAATTTGCTAGCCGATTAGGCAAGAAAGCTGAATCTAACTTTCTTGCCTCTCAACTGAGGTTTTAAAATATTTTTGAAATCTCTGAGAGAAAAGCACACTTAATAAAAGGAGATAAAAAATGAAAATCGGAGATGTTGGAATAATGGTATATGTGGATGCAATTAAAGAAACAAAAACTGTTGTTTCTGTGAGCGGATCGATTACCTGCAAATGCGGCATAACAAAATATCCGAGAGACGAAGAAAATAAAGTTATTAGAGGGTATTGGAAAGCAGTTTATCTGATAATGTCTAAGGGATATACCTGTCCAAAATGCGGAGCATATTATAATGCGATGGAAATTTCAAAAACCACAATAAAAAAATGGAAGAAAAGGCATCCTGATTGGCCATGGGAGGAGTTGAAGTATTTTGTTAAATGATCTAAAAAGGCAGCGGTTGAATCTAACCACTGCCTTTTAAAATTGCTTGATTTTATTTTACCCAATATTTCTTTTTGATTTCCTTATCTTCTTCTTCTTTCTTTTCTTCGATTTTTTCTTTGGCCATGCCTTTCAGTTTGTCCAAGTTTTCTTTATCCAGTTCCAAAGCACG
>JAKLHP010000090.1 GCA_022710085.1 Patescibacteria group bacterium
ATCGTAATTAAAAGCATAAAACTTCTTAACGGAAAATAGTTTTCCACTCGTTTTTTGTTGACTTTTAAGTCTGAATGAGGTACTCTTTCATGAGTAGTGGATTTTTTTTCTGCTGTTCTCAGCAGATTTTTTATTGGCGTTGATGAAAAAATAAGAAAAATTTGTAATAATCAATATGTAAACATATGGAAATTAGAAATATTGCTATCATAGCGCATGTCGACCATGGGAAGACAAAGCTGACTGACTCTATTATGAAACAGACGGGGATGGTTAGCGATGAAAATTCCAGCATGGATTCCAATACCTTGGAAAAGGAGCGGGGAATAACAATCTATTCCAAGAATGCTTCGGTTTTTTATCGTGGAACAAAGATTAATATCGTTGATACTCCAGGACATGCTGATTTCGGTTCGGAGGTAGAAAGGGTGCTCAGATCAATTGATAGCGTTCTTTTGGTTGTCGATGCTCAAGAAGGTCCGATGCCTCAGACCAGATTTGTACTTAAAAAATCTTTGGAGTTGGGAATTAAGCCGATCGTAGTGATTAATAAGATCGACAAGCCGGCTGCTAATCCGGATCTTACCCAGGAAGAAGTATTTGAATTATTCTTGGATCTGGGAGCAAATGATGAGCAGCTTGATTTTCCTACTATTTATGCGATTGGAAAAGAAGGAATTGCCAAAGAGCATCTTTCCGATGAATCAAAAGATTTATCGCCGCTTCTTGATATGATACTTCTCAAGGTTCATCCGGCTCCGGCAAACATCGAAGCTCCTTTCAGATTCCAACCTTTCAATCTGGGTTATGATAATTTTCTCGGAAGACTGGCAATCGGAAGAATCCACGAAGGAACAGTCAAAACCGGAAGTGTTTTGAATCTTATAAAGGCAAACGGAGAAATTCAGACTGGAAGGGTAACCAAGCTTTTCACTTTCAATGGCACAGAAAGAAAAGAAGCTGGAGAAGCTTATGCCGGTGATATTGCTATGATATCGGGATTTCCGAAAATTGATATTGGAGAAACGTTATGTGAAAATGAAAATCAACAGCCATTGCCGGCTATCAGCGTTGACGAGCCGACTATTTCACTTAATTTTTTGGTCAACAGTTCTCCTTTCGCCGGACGGGAAGGAAAGTTCGTAACTAACAAACAGCTTCGCGAGCGTTTGGAGAAAGAACTGGAAGTTAATGTGGGACTCAGGATTGATTTTTTCCCCGACTATTATAAGGTTTATGGCCGAGGGGAACTTCATATTTCAATACTTTTGGAAAATATGAGACGTGAGGGCTATGAAGTTCAGGTTTCCCAGCCCCAAGTGATTATTAAAAATACAGAAGAAGGAAAAGCCGAGCCATTCGAAGAAGCTACGATTGATGTTCCGGAAGAATGCTCCGGAATCGTTATTGAGAAACTTGGAAAAAGAAAAGGAATAATGATAGATATGAAAAAAAATGGGAATCAAACAAGGATGATTTTCGAAGTTCCAACTAGAGGACTTCTTGGATACCGAAGCGAGTTCATTGTTGATACCAAAGGGGAGGGGATTCTTTGTTCTCGTTTTGTTGGCTATCGTCCATATGCCGGAGAAATAAAAAAGCGCGATGTGGGCTCGATGATTTCAATGGTTTCTGGAAAAGCTTTGGGGTTTTCACTTTTTAATCTTCAGGAAAGAGGAGTTTTGTATATTGAGCCTGCAGTGGAAGTTTATGAGGGAATGGTAATTGGAAATACCTCTAAGGGTGAAGAAATGGCAGTCAATCCGATCAAAGGAAAGCAACTTACCAACATGCGAGCTTCGGGAACGGATGATGCTATCCAGCTTATTCCTCCTCAAAAACTTAGCATTGAAAAAGGCTTGGAAGTTATGGCCGAGGACGAATATTTGGAAATTACCCCCAAAAGTGTCCGGCTTCGAAAGCAATATCTTACCGAAGTGGAAAGAAAAAGAGCAATGAGAAAAGTTACTTAAAAAAATCCAAATTCTTAGACTTATCCACACCCCATCCCTTGCGCACAAATCAAAAAAATATGGTATAATAAAATCAGAAAAAACAAAAAAATTCAAACTGGTTAAACAAACCTCATCTTTTTGTGGAAGTTTAGCAGGTGAT
>JAKLHP010000091.1 GCA_022710085.1 Patescibacteria group bacterium
GTATTTCTCCATAATCCGAAATGGGGAATTTTTTTGATATTATTTACAAGGCCGCTCATTGATAAATTCAGCGACAGTTTCAGCCTTTCGATTGAAAATATCAGTCTCAATGCGTCAGCAATCCTGGGATCATTGGTAATCGTTCTTCTGGCTGCTTTCATCCTTCAGAATAAATCCGAAATAAAGAAAACTCCCCTCAAAAAATCCTGGCTGTTTTTCATATTGATAATAATTGCCAGCATAATATTCTCGATCAATTATGCTTCCAGCTTGTACGAAATAACCAGAATCATCAGTATTTTCCTGGTCTTTGTTTCAGTATTCATCATTACCAAGAAAGAAAAAGATTATCGTAATATCGCCTATGCGATAATTTATTCGGCAGTCATTCCGTTCTTTTTTGCCACCTATCAGCTTCTCACCGGAACCGGATTGGGAGGAACCACCGGAATTGAAAGTCGGCTCTTTGGAACTTTCAGCCATCCTAATCCTTTCGCTTCTTTCGTCTTGATCGTGCTTGTTGTTTCCATTTTTTTCTTCGTCAAAGAAAAAATCAAATGGCACAAATGGGCCTTGGCAATCTTCATTATTTGGGGAATCTTTCTTCTGATCCAGACCTATTCCCGGGGAGCCTGGTTTGCTTTTGCCATATTCCTCATAATTTTAACTGCCTTAAGATATCCGAAAGTTCTTTTGGGAGTTTTAATCGCTCTGATCTTTTCATTTTTAATTTCTGACTCCATCAGGAATCGCGTCGAGGATATTTACAATCCTCCGGCTGACAGTTCAGTGAGATGGAGATTTATGCAGTGGGAAAGGATGTATGGCCTGTTCCTGAAAGAACCGCTGACCGGTTATGGAATCGGAACAGAAACAGTTTTGCATCTCAAAGAATTTGGACCCAACGCAGGCAATCAATATATCCACAATGACTTCCTGAGAATCGCTCTGGAAACAGGAATTGTCGGATTTATTTCATATTCCATGTTGCTTTTTATCGCTCTATTCCAGTTAATTTCGCATTACAGAAAAGAAAAAAACCCCTGGATAAAGGATTTTGGATTGTTTGTTTTGGCTTTATTTATTGCTATGTTAAGTTTTTCGCTGACCAACAATACTCTCCGAGAAACCGTCACCCAGTGGACTCTTTGGAGCCTTGTTGCAATTTCACTATCCCTTTATTCGCAAGGGGAAAAATATTCAATCGCAAGCAGAAGAAACTGATTTTATTTTTTCCTGAAGTTCGCTGAATTCTATTCCCAGAACATCCAGATGGCTATCGGTGATGTAGTTCAATTTTAAAGAATCTCCCATGGAATAAACTGCCCTGTATCCATACAGCGGCAGATTTTTTATTTGAGAAAATAATTTATCCGCTTCCGTATTGTTGCTTGCGGAGAAAAATTTAATGCTGAGATCGTTGTTTGAAAATTCCAAATAGGCGCTGTCTATTTCCTTTATATTTCCTTCAATTTTTCTCAGTTCCAGGATTATTTCTTTTTTATCGTCTTTATTCAGATACTTCTTTTTATCTTCAAGCTGGCTTATTTTATCAAGGAAATAATCGGATTGCTTGCTAATTTCACTAATTTTTTCGCAAATTTCCCTGGCGTGAGTCGCTTTTTCATTTTCTGTTGAAATAAAAACGATATCTTTCACCAGCACAAAACTGCCGTAAAAAATTACGACTAACAGCAAAAATAAGGCCAGTATAGCAGCTTTTTGATAAATTGCTTTCTTATTCTTCAAAAAATATTTTTTAACTTTTCGGATCATATATAAAGATTATATTTCAAAATTTACAAACAATAAAGTGACCAGAGTAAAATTATATTTTTATTTCTATGCCTGCAAGCAATATGAAGATTATAAATTTTGAGCCCGCGAGGAAATTAATTCCAAGCGGGCTCATGTGAGATTGGTGGTAGGTGTCTATGACTCATCCTTGAGGATGAAATACTTCCCATCCTCGCGGATTTTCCAGGTTCTTTCGAAACAGGTATCTCCCTCCCGTCCCGATTTCCCGGAAACAAGAGGGGTAACCCGATCCAGATGGGCAAAAATCTCCCTCTGGAGTCCGGACGATCCCAGAACCGCATCCGCTGCCATTTCCT
>JAKLHP010000092.1 GCA_022710085.1 Patescibacteria group bacterium
TAAGCAGGTATTTTCCCAGACAACTGGCAAGATTTGCTATCCAGATAAGATACAAAAGTTCTTTAAAGAAAAACCAAGGAGGTGAAGTCAAATGAAGCAGATTGGATTTCTTTATATTTATATATGCAGCAATTGCCAGAAAGAAGAAGATCTTAAAAAAGTTTTTCACTCAAAGATACGCCGAAGCGAAACAGACTGGCTGATTGTTCCCGGAATACCAGAAACGCAGGAAAATGAAACGCAAATATACTGTCCAAACTGCATCAGGCTCGTGATGCCATTTCTCAACGAAAAACAGAAGGAAATTTTGTACTTCGTCGGTCAAACTTAAAAGTATGAAAAAAGGGCACTCGTAATGAGTTGCCCTTTATCTTTTTGGAAAATGGAATATTTCTGTTAGCAGGGCAACAGCTACGGGAAATCGCAACTTTTTTCATTTTAATCCTCATTTTGACTTGTGAAAAAAAGTTGGAATAAAGAAATTGAAGTAGCCTGTATGTTCCCTGAGCAGTTCCATTTCGTGTTCGTAATCAGCTTCCAATCCATCATTCCATATTTCATCCTGTTTATTTCGCTCATCTTCCTTGCGGTATGGGCGACAGAACAATTTTATGGCAAGATAACCTATGAACAAAACTGCTGCAATAGCGATTGAAACACATATAAAAGCTATTACAAGTGATCTCATTCCTCCCTCCTATTTTTCCAATTATTTGAAATTAAAAAGAACTCCCAGGAACAAAAAATTGCCCTTTGAAAGAGCGATTTTTTATCTTCTATCCGATTTTGGTAATTTCTACTTCAGTAAACGGCTGTCTGTGCCCGAATTTTACTTTATATCTCTTTTTAGCCTTATGTTTTATTCCCCAAACTTTCTTGCTTTTATCCTGCTTCAGAATTTTTCCTTCAACTTTCGCGCCTTTCACGAATGGAGTCCCGACTTTTATTTCTTTTTCATCTCCAACAAAAAGAATCTCAGAAAATTCAGTTTTGTCTCCAATTTCTCCTTCAATCTTTTCAATTTTTACTTTAGTGCCTTTTTTGACCAGATATTGCTTCCCCCCGGTCTTAATTACTGCTAACATAATTCAAATAAAAACTAATGATTACAACATAGCTAAATATAGCGTTTTTTGAAGGAATTGTCAACTTAGAAAAGATTATAAAAAATATTCTTAAGGTCACTCTCGGAATACCTTTCAGCTATTTTAGAAAACTTCCTTAACTCACCAATTAAGGCGTGATAGTCTTTAATTTCCCAATTCTTTACTCTTTTTGTTAAATTATAAACCTCATCCCTGTCCATTTTTGAAGAAACTCTTATTTTTTCAATCTCTGTTAAAATTGCTCCTTCGTTCATATTTTTTAAAATTAAATTATTAAACGATTGTATTTAATTTCCTTTTAAGGCTTTTAATATCACTCTCAAGTGACATCTTGTCACTGTCTATCCTTTTTATCGCTTTTTCTTTTTCACTGATATTCACTAGGATCAGATCGCGCTCTCTTTTTATCCGCCTAAGCTCCATTTCCAAGGCTTCCTTATCTCGATCCTTCTTTCGCATATCCGCATCGGCAATGGCAAGTTCGTATTGAATCCGCCTTCTTTGGGCGTCTTTATCCTGGCTTGGATTTTGACTTGGATCCTGCATAAGATTAATGTAAAAAAAATAAAAATCTCCTAAATTATCGTTCCTCCTCCCAACACCTCTCCGTTCTTTGAATAAAACACCGCTGATTGTCCGGGAGTTATGGCTTTTTGAAGATTATTGAAAACCACCCCGCCATTTTTATCTATTATAGCACACACTAGGGGATTCCGATAACGGGTACGGAGAAATATTTTTGCCGGAAATCTCGGCACTTTTCCTATCCAATTGATATTCTTAAGCCTTACTTTGCTCCTAAAAATTCTCAGGTCCTCTTTCTTATTAGAAACTACCAGTTCATCTTTCTTGAAATCTTTCTTGATTACATAATATGGACCATTCCCTCCAATCTTAATCCCCTTCCTTTGCCCGATGGTGTAAAAAGGCAACCCTTCGTGATTTC
>JAKLHP010000093.1 GCA_022710085.1 Patescibacteria group bacterium
GGCAAAAAGCTTACGCCGAAGAAAAAATGCAGAAGTTGAAAAAATATCTGGATGTGCCTGCCGAAGCTCATATTATTGTTTCCATGGAGAAATTCAGAAACGCCACAGAAATCAATTTAAGTTCCAATGGATGGAATATTAATGCCAAAGAAGAAGCTAAGGACCTGCGCGTGGCTCTTGATAAATGTGTGGATAAAATTGAAAAACAACTCAAGAAACAAAGAGAAAAAATCAGGGAGCACAAACCCAAAAGCATAAGGCGCGGCCAGATAAAATCGGCCGAACAGGAGGAGGGAGAGGAGGTAACAACGAATAAGATTACCGAAACACGTAAAATTATATTAAAACCAATGTCTTTTGATGAAGCCATCATGGAATTGGAAGACAATAATGATCGTTTTATTATTTATAGGGATTCTTCGTCCGAAAATGTGAGTCTGATTTATCGACGTGACGATGGGAACTATTCGCTGATAGAAACAAACTGAAATTGAAATAACGGGGTCGGATATCAAGAGGTTATTTTTAGAAATATTACGTGGTATAACGCATGCAGCTGAATCAAATATTTAAAATGGAATTTATCAACCCTCATCTGTCAGCGAGAAGCAAGGACGGAGCCCTGGAAGAGATGATCCATACTGTCATTATAGGCGGCCTGAAACTGAACAGTTCTTCGATTATTGATATATTGAAACAAAGAGAAAGTCTGGGTTCAACCGGCATCGGTGACGGAGTCGCCATTCCTCACGGCAAAATATCAGATATTCATGATATTGTTATGGCGTTCGGAAGGAGTGAAGATGGCATTGCGTTTGATTCCCTTGATGGCAAACCTGTCCACCTTTTTTTCATGGTTCTAGCGCCGGAAAACTCGGCTGGACAACATTTGAAAATACTGGCTAAAATATCTAAAATGTTGAAAGACGAATCCTTTCGTAAAAAACTATTGGAAGCCAGTTCCAGGGATGATTTGTATAGAATTATCATAGAACAGGAAAATATAAGCATTATTTAAAGATTACAAAGCATAAAAAAGATAAACATATGATGTATACATCCTGAAAGCAGCTACGCAATAATAAACAATCGAGGACAACAGCTTTTCATGGGCTGTGGATTTCATAAAGATTGTGATATAGATACGATAGTGAACAAGGATGATTGAATGAAGCATCTGCGAGTAGTGATTATTACCGGTCTTTCCGGTTCCGGAAAAAGTACGGCGTTACGGGCGCTGGAAGACATCGGTTTTTTTTGTGTTGATAATCTGCCGGTCATTTTACTGCCCAAATTTCTTTCCATAACCATAACCTCGTCGCCGGAAATTAGACGAGTAGCCTTGGTCATGGATTTGAGGGAAAGAAGCTTTCTGGACAAATATAATCGGATTTTCGAAACACTTCAAAAAAAAGGATATAAAATAGAAATTCTTTTTCTTGACGCCAGCGACGAATCTTTATTACATCGTTTTAGCGAAACCCGGCGAACGCATCCTCTTTCTAAAAGAGGAATGATCATGGAAGGCATTTTACTCGAGCGGGATAAATTGTCTTCCTTGAAGAAAATGGCGGACAAAATTATTGATACGACATCAACGAATGTCCATCAGTTGAAAGATACGGTCCAGCGTCATTTCTTGCCTTCTTCAAGAAATAAAAAAATGGTGATTAATGTAACGTCTTTCGGCTATCGATACGGTTTACCCGTTGAGGCCGATCTTGTTTTTGATGTAAGATTTCTGCCCAATCCTTATTTTGTCGAACATTTAAAAAGTTATGATGGTAATAATGACGATGTGAAAAAATATGTGCTGAAAAATAAAGAGGGGAAACAGTTTTTAGAAAAAACTCTGGATTTGATGAATTTATTAATTCCCCTTTATGAAAAAGAAGGTAAAGTCCGGCTCAATATCGCCATGGGGTGCACAGGAGGCAGACATCGGTCTGTCGTGATGGCTAATGCCATCGCTTCATTTTTCTTATCGATGAAATACGTTGTGAATATCAACCACAGGGATATTGATAAATAAATATTAGCAAAGCAT
>JAKLHP010000094.1 GCA_022710085.1 Patescibacteria group bacterium
TTTATAGTCCTTAATAAGTGACTGTAATTTCCCATAGGGATATTTTTCATAAAGAGTTTTTATGCGGTCTATTTCTGCCCTATCTCCGCTGGACATAATTTCTCTTTTGTCGCTTTGCATAAGATGGTTTTTAACCTTCTCCCAATCGATTTTACCATCTTTAGATAATGCCCCTATCTTTTCCAGGCCATCTTTCCATTTGTTGTTTGCCATTCCTTCAAATTTTTTACTTTCTTCATTCACATATTTTATCAAGGCTGATTTATTGAAATCATTCATTGCATCCACTCCAAACAGTCCATCAATTCTTGATGAAACGATTGGATTTTCTTTAACATATTTGCTCCTTTCATCTTTCCTTTCTTCCGACTTCTCTACGGATTGTTTAATTTTTTCTTCCTTTTGTGATAGTTTAAATTCTGCATTATCAAATTCAGAATCAAAATTAGAATATTTGGGGCTTACAACCAAATCTCCTCTTGATTTCTCTATCCCAGGAAATTTTTTCATTAAGGCAGATTCTTCTTCTTTCGAGAATTTTTTTCCAACTTCTCTCGGTATAATTATTCTTGTACCGCTACCATATTTCGTGCTTGAAACTACTCTCGGCTTCAGAATATCCAGACCCGACGTAACTGCGCTTTTGTCTGGTTGTAATTTATCCGAAATTTCTCTTTTCAGGGAAGATGGAATAGTTGTTTTAAATTTTCTTCCACCATCTTCAATTTTTATTGATATTTTCCCACCTGGATATTTTTCCATTAAACTTTTTAATTCCGAAATGTCATTTTTGCCAAAATTCTTTGAAATATTATCATCTAATTTATCAGATTGATTTTCAAAGTTTATTGGCTTATTAAATTTATTTAAAAAATAATCAACATCTTTGTTTATAAATTCTTCCCATGTATGATCCTTGAATAATGAACCGGATACTTTCTTTTGCAATTCCTTATTGCTTTCGGACATAACGCCTGTTTTGTCACTTGCGTCTTTCGCCCAATTCTCCTTAACCCATTGCCTATACTCTTTACTATCAATTCCTTTTGACTTTATTTCCTTCGGGAGCTTGACTGACTTCATTTTATCCATGTCAACCTGAAAGTCCTCCGGCATCGTCTCGAAGTTGTCGGCGGATTTTCCTCCGCGAAGTTCTGCAACCGCATCCATCAGATTCCCATAAGAATAATCTTTCCCATCTTTTTCCATTCTTGCCCTGAAGTCTTCGTCATGCTTTTTAGACTCTTCTCCAAAATAACCAGCGGCAGTAAGAACTGAATTAAGAGTATGTGAATTTTCATCTTCAAGCTTATCAAAAACCGATTGAGAAAGTTTTTTTATTCCTCTTTTATCGAGTTCATCAAGGATAATTTTTACATATTTTTTTGACAATTCTTTACTGTCTTGTATATCCCCACCTGAATCTGCACCTATCTTGTCCCACGCAGCATCATCAATATTCATAAGACTTTTTGCGGTAATTTTTTTCCCGCCGCCATCCGGCTTATAGGCAAATTTCTCATCATGTTTTTGATCAAGCTCATTAACGAGTGAATTGAATTCCGATTTAGCATCCCCAGACAGACCGCTCCGATACGCTTTCAGCTCGTTTATTGCCTTGCGTTCAATAAGGCGTTCTTCAGCACCGGGATTTTCTTTCTTTACCCGCTCCATGATCTGATTGTATTTGTTCTGCGCGTCGCTACCGCTACCACTCTTTCCGCTACCGCCCACATACCCCGCGATTTTTTTCATCAGCGAAATGTCCCACTTTTGGCCGCCCGTGGACATAACACCGCTTTTGTCTTTTTCGCTTTTCGGCTTATCAACCTTCGGCCCCGCCTCTTTCTTCTCTCCGGGCTTTGCGCTGAACCTGGCATCCCACTTGGCCTTGTTTCCCAGGTACTCGTTCATGTGATCCGTGAACGTCTTTACGGTCACGCCTGACAGGTCTTTTTTGTTT
>JAKLHP010000095.1 GCA_022710085.1 Patescibacteria group bacterium
TATATAACCTGCTTTCTTTGACACCAAGAAAGCGCCGCGCAGGTTTATCCAAAGACAAATTCTTCGTTCCAAGCTGAAATTTCAGTCTCCGTTACGCTTCGATTACAAAATTTCTTAACGCTTGTTCACTCGAATTTCGCAACGCGCGGATAAATCAAAATTTTTTTAAAAAAACAGAACCCAGTCAATTTTGGCTGGGTTTTTGGTAACTCTTTTCTCTTTTATTCACGACAATATGATGCTCCGAGGATAAAAGCAGAGAGATATTCTCTTCCAGACTTAGTAAGTTCAACGTAGGCTCTTTTCTTTCTGAAACTTACACAGTGTTTTACTTTGCCTATGGAAGAAAATTCTTGAACAACTTCTAATTCTTTTTTAGTGAGCTTTCCCATTTCAACAGGACCACCTTGATAAAAAACCCTTAAAACAATCCAGATGTCATCTTTCATGTCTTCCTCCCTTTTATTTTTTTTATTATTACATCTTCTCCAATGTTTCTATGCCGAGTAAATTTAATCCGTTTTTGATTACTATCTGGATTGCTTTAATTAGTACTAAGCGAGAATTCTTAAGCTCTTCTGATTCAGCATTAAGAACCGGGTGTTTTTGGTAGAATTTATTGAAGAGCTGAGAGATTTCAAAAATATTAACTGTGATGATTGAGGGATTGTATTCCAAGGCGGATTTTTTGATTAGATTTGGAAATTCAATTATTTTTTTGACGAGTTCTCTTTCTTCAATATTGTTTCCCAGGGCGGAATAATCAATTACGGACAATTTATTGGCGTCTGATTTTCTCAAAATGCTGGCGATTCGGGCATAGGCATATTGGCAATATGGTCCGGTGAATCCGTCAAAGGAAACAGATTCTTCTGGATTAAATTCAATGTCCTGGCTTGCTCCGACACGGAGGAAGTAAAATTTTATTGCTCCGATTGCGATTTTTTCAGCCCTTTCTTCTAATTCATCCTCTTTTATTTCAGGATCTCTTTTTTTGATTTCTTCTTTGGAAAGATTCTTTACTTCTAAAATTAAATCGTCAGCGTCAACAACTTTTCCTTCCCTGGATTTCATTTTTCCTTCCGGAAGAGTGATCATTCCGTAGGAAAGATGGAACAAATTTTTTGCCCAATCGTATCCGAGCGATTCCAGGATTTTGAACAAGCACTGGAAATGATAAGCTTGCTCTGAACCGACCACATAAATCATCCTGTCCAGATTATTTTTTTCCGCCCTGGAAACAGCCGTTCCGATGTCCTGGGTAATGTAGACACTGGTTCCGTCAGCTCGGACTAAAGTTATTTTTTTTGCGTTTCCGTCCTTGTCTAATCCAAATTCTTTTTCCGGGAGATTAAAAATAACTGATCCATTTTCTTCTTTCTCAAAAACTCCTTTTTGAAGTCCGGCATCGATAATATCTTTGCCTAGTTTGTAATTTTCTGATTCGTAATCTATGGCATCAAATTCAAATCCTAGCTCATCAAGAGTGGTCTTCCATCCGGCATACACCCATTCATTCATTTTTTCCCAAAGCTTTAAAACTTTCTCGTCCCCATTTTCCCATTTCCGAAGCATTTCCCGAACTTCATTTTCTATTTCCGGATTATTTTGGAGCTCCTGATTGTATTTTACGTACCAGTATCCGACGAAGTGGTCGCCTTTAATATTTAAAGATTCGGGGGTGGAATTTTCTCCCCATTTCTGATAGGCGAGTATAGATTTGCAAATATGAATTCCACGGTTGTTGATAATATTGGCCTTAAACACATTTCGTCCTGTTTTTTCAAAAATATTGGCAAGTGCCATTCCAATTGAACCATTTCGAGCATGTCCCAGATGCAATGGCTTGTTGGTGTTTGGTCCCAGGTATTCAATCATTACCTTTTCTTCGTTTTGGGAATTTCCAAAAA
>JAKLHP010000096.1 GCA_022710085.1 Patescibacteria group bacterium
CTAAAACAACTTTTTCTACAGGTTTTGAAGAAGTCGGTCTGTGGACAAAATAGCCGTTTCCGGTATAAATTCCTATGTGAGTAATAGTTCCTGCGGGAAATTCCCCATATGTATTTTTAAAAAATACCAGGTCTCCCGGCCGAAGGTCTTTCCTGGAAATCTTCTTCCCTATATCATCGCCGGCAAGAGAATTTGCATAGCCTCTGCCGGTAGGAAGAAAATTATCAGAAGGTTTTTGTGTTACCCCTACGCTCAATCCTGCTTGGCTGAGAACTTCACGGACAAAATAACAGCACTGTTCTGTCACTCCGGGTTTAAATTCTTTACCAACCCATTCCAGAGCTTTAGAGGCTATTATTTCGCCGGTGTCTTTTTTCTCTTCAGTTTTATTTAATTTCACCTTCAGCCATTCGAACATACCTTCGTAAGAAGAGAAGTAATAAAGGCATTGCTCTTTACTATCGGCTATAGAAATCGGGTTTGTTTTTAAATCTACTGGTATCATAACATCTTCCTTTCTATTTCGTTATCAATTTTTCCAGAAGTCCCCATATCTGAGGATTTTTTCCGATAAAATAAACAATTTCGAAGAATACAAAAGAGTTTACAGCGATAAGGATTATTCCCATAACATACATAAATTTCATTATCCTTTTATTGGCATCATCTTTTATTTCTTCGATTTTTTTTATAAATAATTCTTTTGCTTCAAGGTTTTCTTTTTTAGCTTCATTTTGTATTTTTTGAATAGCGGAGATGGCTTTATCTGAAACTTCTTTAAAATCATCTTTTGCGTCTTTATCGAAACAGGGTCTGTCTCTTACAAGTTGCATAAATTCATTTACCCCGCCTCGCTCTTTCCCCACTTCGTTAACAAGAGAATTTACGCTTTTTGTGCTGTCACGTATTAACTCAAATAAGTTATTGAACATTCGTTCAAATTGGCTACTAACTGTATCCGGCATAGTATCAACTCCTACTCTTCATCTTCATATTTCTACTTCATAATCCGGGAATATATCATTAAAGTTTTGCATTATATTAATTATACTGCGTTGAGCTATTTGGAAACCACCATTCAAATTATTTATATCAGATTTTAAATTTGATATTTTTTCTTTATCGATTTCCATTTGTATTCTATTGGCTTCCAATTCTTCTTCTTGTTCTTTTATTTTGTTATTTTTTTCGTGGTTACTTAACTCCATATAATTCCACCTCTTTATTTTTCATATTAGCCTTCACTTCTTCCGCTATTTCCAAAAGAGATTTTTCTTCAGAAAGAAAGCGGTCAAGGATTTCTTCTTTTGCCTGTTTCCTTAGAGCTTCTATTTTTCTATCTTTTTCCTTCTCGATATCTACCCCAGGCATCTCCGGCTCTTTAAATTCTTCGTTTTCGAAATTCCAGCCGACTTTTATACTATCTTTGTCTTTATGATTTGTGATATCAATATGTTGGAATTCTTTTATCCGAGGCTCTTTTTCTTCTTTCCAATCAAATATATTTATTACTTTGTTGTCTTTTATTTGTGCAAATTTTTTCATTTAAAATTCCTCCCACCAGCCTACTATAAGTTTTCCACTGCCTCCAGAACCACCGGCATGATTTCCACCGCCGCCGCCGCCGCCAGCCCCGGTATTTGCACTGGCAGAACTCCCAACGGCCATTTTTCCACCATTAGCACCATTTCCAAAAAGCCCTGCACCTCCGCCGCCCCCATGCGGGCCTATAGCGGAAGTTACACTTCCGCCGGAATATAGTCCTTTTCCTTGGCCAGGAGAGGCACTATTATTCTCATCCGCATCAACCCC
>JAKLHP010000097.1 GCA_022710085.1 Patescibacteria group bacterium
TAGCTGGAATGTGGAGCAAGTCTCCCCTTCCTGCAATTTCACTGGAATAATTGTCAAAAAATTGAGCAGCGACTAGCTTTCTTTGGAATGCTCGATTTAATTTAGCACCCCAAACTTCTGGCATAAAACAATCGTATGTTTGTGCGTAAGCCAATTATTTATGCCCCAGACTTCCCACCAGATTTTCTTGATTCATCAAAAGCTTTACGAGTAATTTCTTCAATCTTTTCATCGCTAATTTTATTATCGGTGGCAAGAGAAAAAGTTTCTTGTGGGCTTTTCAATCCAACAGTAGAACCGGGCGAAGAAGGACTAGGGGTTTTCTTTTCTTTTTCGATTTCTTCTCGACGAGCCTTAATGGCTCTTTTAACCCACTCGTCATTGGCAGATTTAAGCAGGTCTTCCGTTTTTGAAGACTTGGCGTGATTGGTTATAAACTCAACCTCGTCAGCATCATAATCGGAAAATGCCTTCGCCAATTTAACTAACTCCAACGGATTAGTGGCGTCCGTTAGCGACGGAGTTTCTTTTTGCTCTTTCGGTTGGACTTTTTCAAGCTTTTCCCTAAAGTGTTCCTTTTGGGCGGAAACCGTTTGAAAGTCTTTTTTGGCTTTCTCATTTTCCTCTTTAAGCTTTTTATTTTCCTCCTGAAGAGTTTTAAGTTCTTCCGACGGTTCGTTTTCAAGAGTTTCGTTCTCTAATTCGGTTTCTAGAGTTTCCTTCTCTAATTCGTTTTCCATAAGAGTTATCGTTCTCTTTATTGATTTTTGTAAAGGGTTTTCTCCCCCGACTTATACAAAATTAGTTGGTTTCTCTTTCTTTTTATCGGAAACCATATTTATTCCCAGCAACATACTTTCAAACATTTTAATAATAGAAATATAGTTGTCTCTTGTTTGCCTTTGTTCCGGAGTAGAAGCATCCAAATCAAAAACATCATTTTTCATTCCAGCAATCCAGCGGTCAAACATTTCTTGAAGATATTTCTTATTATTCTTGATAAATTTTTGGTCGTCTTTATTAAGTAAAATTCTCATTTTGAAATATCCCCCTTAAGGTCTTTATTTATTTTCCTGACTGTTTCCAAAAGTTCGCACCCCACCCCCCTGTTCTTGGCGTAATCAATTAAGGAATAAGTATCCTTTGGCAGACACTTGCCGCCAAATCCCCTTGCCCCCTTGTGAAAAACAAAAGAATGCGAATCGCCGATGCTTTTATCCTTAACAACAATTTCTCTGATAGTTTCATAATCGGCATTACTGGCTTTGATAACATCAAATATCTGATTAAAAAATATAACTTTAGTGGCGTAATAGGCGTTTCTGACTTTTTTTACCCACTCGGCGTCAATCGTAGGAATAATTTTCATTATCGGAGCTCGGGGTAAAATTTTTAACAATTCTTCCGCCAACCAATAATATTGGTCGGAAGTTCCGATTATCTGCATATCGGGATTGAAGAATTCTTCTTTCGCCACCGCTTCGGTCAGGAATTCGGGATTAAATAGGAAAATCTTTTTAGGATATTTTTTCTGGTAAGCGTCAGTTGTCCCCGGATTAACGGTTGATTTAATGACTATCGTTTTTCCGTCCGGTATCCCAGCAATCACTTCATCTAAAATAGACAGGTCATATTCTCCACCCTCTTTATACGGAGTGGGAACGCAGACAAAGATGATATCGGCTTCAAGCGGACGCTCAAAAGTTCCCATTTCCTTTCCCTTATCATAAGAAAGTAATTTAAAATCGTTCTGGATAAA
>JAKLHP010000098.1 GCA_022710085.1 Patescibacteria group bacterium
TATTTAACGACGATTATCTTTCCTACTTCAATCCTCTGGCCGCCAGAGTTATTCAATGGACCAAACAGGCCCTATCACCAGATAATATAGAGTATCTTAAAAGCCTGCCGGAAAAACTTCAGGAAAACAACATTACATTTGTACACGGCAGTTTAAAAGACCCGGACCGCTATATTTTAGAGTCTACCGATGTTATTGAAGAAATTGAAGAAATGCGGAAAAAAAAGATTCAGTTGGAATTCTTTGGCCATACCCATATTAAGGTGATTTTTATGGAAGAAGAAGGGATGCTTTTAGCCAAAGAGAAATGGTTTCATTTAAACGCGGAAAAAATCTATCTGATTAATCCAGGCTCCGTCGGACAACCAAGAGACCGAGACCCTTTAGCATCCTACCTGATTTATGATCCTGAAAAGCACCGTATTTTGTACCGGCGGTTAAAATATGATGTCGATAAAACCATTGCCAAAATGCAGCTGGCAGGTTTTCAGCCTTTTACCTATAATCGCTTGAAAATTGGGCTGTAACTTCGGGAAAATACAAACCCGGAATATTCCAGCATTAAAAGCCCATTATTCCTTGATATCAATCATAAAACCCTTGTTAGGATCCACAAAGAGTTCCTGACTTTCCTCTTTTTCTTCTTTTGATTTTTTATTTTGTTCTTTTTTTCCACCCTGATTTCTGCTCCGGTTATCTTTGACTTCATTTTCAAGGACATGGAGAGCAGACTCTACCTTGTCAGCTTCTACTATTTTATTTCCTTTTTCCACGCTGTTTTTTTCTATCAAAGCCGCGGCATAGTTCTGATTATTCAAGTCGGCGCCTTTTTGCTTGCTAATTTCTTTTGCCGCATTGTTCATTTGAAGAATATTTGTCTGAATATCGATAGGTTTCATGGCTTATCCCTGTCCTGCTTCAGTTATTTTTTCTTCTGCTCTTTATTAATATCCCGCTCGATTTCAAATGCTTCGTATTTATCTGGCCGGATATTCCCTCCGGAATATTTAAAGGTAGTGGATTTATACTCAAACTTGACTTCCATTTCCGCGTTTTTGATGCGCATTTTAACTCCCGGATAAATCACATACTTGGCAGAAATACTTCCCTTATTCTCAATATTGTTTAAGTATTGGGATAATTTGCGGATCTTGTCCTCTGCCAACGCGATCCCTTTGGAATATTCTTTTTTGGCCAGTTCCATTTTTTTATAAATTTCTTCTTTTTTAGGACTCAAGCCCTTCTGTTTTCTCTCATCATCTAAACTGTCAATGGTGCGGATTAATTGTTGAAAATTCTGCTCAATTTTATTTTTCTCCCCTTCTGCCTGTTCCAATTTTTTCTTGATATTGGGATCTGTGCCCGCTTCGAGAAGTGTCGCGGTGTATCCGTCAGAACCCAGTCTTTTTGCCGTAATCAAGAGTCCGGCGATAATTTTTCCCCCAATAATTCCGCCTTTGCCTGTCACGCAAATCACTCTCCCTCCGGCGCTGACAAAGGAATTGATAATTTCCTCTCTAGCCACTACATCCACATTGGCATATACTTCAGCCGCGTCAATATATCTTGCGGCAATACTTTG
>JAKLHP010000099.1 GCA_022710085.1 Patescibacteria group bacterium
CGGAATTCTTCCGGCGCTGATATGAGGCTGATAAAGAAGTCCGTCTTTCTCCAGTTTCACCATATCATTCCTGATGGTTGCAGGACTAGCCTGAATCTTGTATTTTTTCACTAAAATATCGCTCGAAACAGGAATAGCCGTGTTGGTATATTCCTCAATGACTGATGTTAAAATTTTCTGCTGCCTCAAGTTCATATCTGGAAAATTCTTTTTTATTATCTGTAATTTGATTGTAGCATTGCGATTAGCAGTCGTCAAGTCCGAGTGCTAATTTATGATAATACTACAAAATATTATTGTCAATCTTTCATTTCAGGTATGATAAAAACTGCTCCGAAATATTCGGAGCAGTTTTAAAAGTCGCTTATTTTTGCAGAATTCTATTGGTTTGGAATATTCATTCCTTCAGGAATTTTCACATCAGTTGGAAGATTATTTTTCATATCCTCCATTTTTTTCATTTGTTCTTTCATAACTTCGCATTGATCGGCAAATGTGATGTCGCTGGGAATCGTGAAATCTATTGAAGACGCAGAAACGCACTTGGTATCCAATGCATCTTTGAAAGCTTCTTCGGCATCTTTAGTTATATCCCCTGCCGGTACTTCTGCAATGTCATCTTTTTCTTCTTTATCATCCTTGGTATATGATTTATTCAATTCTTCCATGCAAGATTTTGTCCATTTGAATCCTTTCTTGTCGACATCCGACCAATTATACATCGTTTCTCCGTCAAAAATTGAGATTTGTTTCTTTCCCATTATTTCATTTTCTGACTTATATTTCTTTCCTTCCACAAACATCTTGGAAGTAAACGTTTGCTCCCCTGCTTTATAGGAATAAGTACACTCCATGGCTTTTCCGAGTCCCATTGCCTCCTTGATTGAACTTATTACTCCGCCTTGGGATTCACTGTTTCCTCCCGCTTTTGAATCCTGGCTTTGTGTTTCGCTTGCCTTTTTTCCGCATCCGGAAAAAATACCGATCGCAAGCACCAATGAAGCGATTATTAATATTTTTTTCATACCCAGACTTTTAAATTCTTTCCCTGAAAGATTTTCCGCTGAGGAAAAAACTTACTAAGGCGAATTCTTTGTTAATTATTAAGTCTGTGCTCATTATACCAAAATTATCAGAAAAAGAAAAAACGCCACTTGGTACCATTTGGCAAAAAGCGGCGTTTTGTCGAAATCATGCAAGATAGTCAAAATCGAGCATAAATCGCTGAACGTTTTCCTGGAAAAAAGCACATTCCTCACGCGTTTCTTCATCACAGATCTCGCATTGGCAGTAAGCATCAATTTCCCTGCTAAGGATATCCGGATAAGGACATTCATCGGAACATGCATTTGATTCGAGAATAATAATCCTATTGTAAAGCGCACCTTTATCAAGTTCATCAGTTTTTCCTTTAAAAGGTTTCTTCATTCCAGGCCTCCTAATAAACTATTTTACTGGATCATAACCTCCGTCACTCCAGGGATGACAGCGAAAGATTCTCTTTAATCCCATTAATCCTCCTTTAAATATACCATATTTTTCAATAGCTTGGTAAGTGTATT